>CAXUGZ010000006.1:0-19093 GCA_964250685.1 uncultured Sphingomonadaceae bacterium | reverse complement strand
AGCTCGCGCCAGATCGACACGTTCGACAGCGTCGGCGCGCTCGCGCGCGCGGTGATCGAGGCGGAATAAGGCGGCTATAGCCCTCCCCAAAGGGAACCGTTGCGAAATACAACCGTCACCCCGGCGAAGGCCGGGGTCCACGGTTCCGCAAACCCTCAAGCCATTGATTTTGCTGGTCCGTGGATG
This sequence comes from uncultured Sphingomonadaceae bacterium, assembly GCA_964250685.1. GTDB lineage: Bacteria > Pseudomonadota > Alphaproteobacteria > Sphingomonadales > Sphingomonadaceae > Sphingomonas_I. The sequence continues at coordinate 18,907 of CAXUGZ010000006.1, read as the reverse complement.
CCGGAACAAGTCCGGCATGACGGAGAAATGCGTGGTTTCCGGAATTACGCAACGATCCCAAAGGGGAGAGGGAGCAAGTCATCCCCGCGTGTCGCGCGCGAGCGTGTCGAGCAGGCCGTTGACGAAGCCGGTCTCGCGTCTGGCGTAGAAGGCGTCGGCCACGTCGACATATTCGCTGATCACGCTCGCGGTCGGCACGTCGGGGCGCGCGATCAGCTCGTAGGCGCCCGCGCGCAGGATCTGGCGCATCGGCCGATCGAGCCGCGCCAGCGTCCAGCCCTTGCCCAGCCGCGTCGTCACCAGCGCGTCGATCTCGGCGCGGCGCGCATCGACCCCGCGCACGACATCGTCGAAGAAGTCGACCTCGGCATCGGCATAGGCGACGTCCTCGATCGTGGCGCCCAGCCGGTGCTGGTGGAACTCGTCGAGCAGGCGCGCGAGCGGGGTGCCCTCCATCTCCTGCTGGTAGAGCGCCTGCACCGCGGCGAGCCGCGCGGCCGAGCGCGCGCGCGTGCGCCCCGCTTTGCCGCTCACAGCCGGATCGCCACCGAGGCGGCATGCGCGGGCAGCCCCTCGGCGCGCGCCAGCGCCACCGCCGCCGGGCCGAGCGCGGCGAGCCCGGCCGGATCGCACGCGATGAAGCTGGTGCGCTTCATGAAGTCGAGCACCGACAGCCCCGAGGCGAAGCGCGCGCGCCGCCCGGTGGGGAGGACGTGGTTCGGCCCCGCGACATAGTCGCCGATCGCCTCCGGCGTGTGGCGGCCGAGGAACACCGATCCGGCATGGCGCACGCGCGCGAACAGCGCGTCGGGATCGTCGACCGCGAGCGCGAGATGCTCGGGCGCCAGCCGATCGACCAAAGCCATCGCCGCCGCGAGCGCGGGCACGAGGATGATCGCGCCGTTCGCGTCCCACGCGGCGCGCGCGGTCTCGCCCGTCGGCAGGTCGGCGAGCTGCGCCTCGACCGCCGCCGCCACCCGATCGGCGAAGGCGGCATCGTCGGTGAACAGGATCGACTGGCTGGTCGGATCGTGCTCGGCCTGCGCGAGCAGATCGGCGGCGATCCACGCGGGATCGTTGGCGCCATCGGCCACGACGACGATCTCGGACGGGCCCGCGACCATGTCGATGCCCACTACCCCGTAGAGCTGGCGCTTGGCCTCCGCCACCCACGCATTGCCCGGCCCGACGATCACGTCCACGCGCGCGATCCGGCCCGTGCCGTAGGCGAGCGCGGCGATCGCCTGCGCGCCGCCGACGCGCCACACCTCGTCCACCCCCGCGATCTCGGCCGCGGCGAGGACGAGCGGATCGGCCTCGCCGCCGGGCGTGGGGGTCGCCATCGCCAGCCGCGCAACGCCGGCGACGCGCGCGGGGATGGCGTTCATCAGCACGGTCGAGGGATAGGCGGCGCGCCCACCCGGCACGTACAGACCGGCGGCGTCGACCGCGTTCCAGCGCGCGCCCATGCGCACCCCCGCCGCGTCGACCGCGTCGCGATCCCGCGGTTTCTGCGCGGCATGATAGGTTGCGATCCGGTCGGCGGCCAGTTCGAGCGCCGCGCGCAGATCGCGATCCAGTCCGTCGAGCGCGGCGCGGCGCGCGGCGCGCGGGATCTCCCACCCGCCCGCGTCGAGATCGTGGCGGTCGAAGCGGCGCGTATAATCGGCGAGCGCCGCGTCGCCGTCCGCGCGCACCTTGGCCACGATCGCCGCCACGTCGCGCGAGACATCCGCGTCCGCCTCGCGGCGCGCGTCCACCAGCGCGGCGAAGGCGGCCGCGAAGCCAGGAGAGGAGGCGTCCAGCCGGATCATCTAAGCCCTCTCCCCTATGGGGAGAGGGGTGGGAGAGGGGGAGTCGTGGACTTTCGCGCGCACCGCCGGTTGCGGACTCCCCCTCTCCCCAGCCCTCTCCCCGGAGGGGAGAGGGAGTTTACCGCCCCCCGCCGCCGCGCGGAATGCCTCGACCAGCGGCAGCACCTCGCGCGCGCGTGTCTTGAACGCGGCGCGGTTGACGATCAGCCGGCCCGATACGTGCGCGATCGTCTCCACCTCGACCAGCCCGTTCTCCGCCAGCGTCCGCCCGCTCGACACCAGATCGACGATGCGGCTGGAGAGGCCGAGCACGGGCGCGATCTCCATCGCGCCGTTCAATTTGACGCATTCGGCCTGCACCCCGCGCGCCTCGAAATGCCGGCGCGTGACGTTGGGATATTTGGTCGCGACGCGCACGTGGCTCCAGCCGAGCGGATCGTCGGTCGCGGCCAGCCCGGCGGGCTCGGCCACCGCCAGGCGGCAGCGGCCGATCCCCAGATCGACCGGCGCGTACAGCTCCGAATAGTCGAACTCCATCAGCACGTCCGATCCGACGATGCCGAGCTGCGCCGCGCCGTGCGCGACGAAGGTCGCGACGTCGAACGCGCGCACGCGGATCAGCCCGATATCGGGGCGGCTGGTGGCGAAGCGCAGCGCGCGCGACTCCTCGTCGGCGAACGCGGGCTCGGGCTCGATGCCGATGCGCGCGAACAGCGGCAGCGCCTCGGCGAGGATGCGCCCCTTGGGGACGGCGATGATGATCGGCTCGGCCATGGAAAACGTCTTTGCTTGCACGAAGAGAGCAGGGCGGCGGGCTACGTCCGCTGGTGAGCCGCCACGCCGGCACGCGCCAGCTCGGGACCGAGCCGTCCCGTGATCCACAGCCCCCACATGCGGAAATCCGCGATCAGCGACCATAAGGGATGCGTGAACGTCGCGGGGCGGTTCCGCTCGACCGCGAGATGCGCGATCCAGGCGAACAGATATCCCGCCAGCGGCATCGCCCAGAACAACACGACATTGCCCGTGACGATTCCCGCCAGACCGAACACGAACACCAGGCTCGTGCCGAGATAATGAAGCGCGCGCGTCGCGGGCCGCGCATGTTCACGCAGATAGAAGAGCCAGAAGGCCGAGAAGCTGCGGCTGCGGGTCATGCGCGCCGCTTACAGCACGCGGCCGGGCGACGCGATACCCTTTGGCGCGATCAACTGGCCAACGTCTTGAGCGGGGTCGCGGCGTCGGCGAGGCGCGCGCGATCGGCGCGCACCGCGCCCGCGACGAGCGCGCGTCCCTGCGCATAATCGCGCACCACGTTGACGCAATCGAGCGCGATCACCGCGCCGCCGCGCAGATACACCACCGAGAAAGCGCGCGCCGCCGGATCGCCGCGCACCACCAGATCGTCATAGCCGCGCGACAGCCCGACCGTCTGCAGCTTGAGATCGTACTGGTTTGACCAGAACCACGGCACCGCGCCATAATGATCCGTGCCGCCCAGGATCGTCTTGGCGACGAGGTTCGCCTGATCGTTGGCGTTTTGCACCGATTCGAGCCTGATCCACTCGCCCTCGGCGAAGGCGCTGCGATGTTCGGCGCAGTCGCCGATCGCGAAGATGTCGGGCAGCGTGGTGCGGCACTGGCCGTCGACGCGCACGCCGTTGCCCCCGTCCGCGCCCGCATCGAGCAAAGGCTGGACCGCGGGGACGATGCCGATGCCGACGATCACCATCTGCGCGGGCAGGATCGCGCCCCCCGCGAGGCGCACGCCGCACGCGCGCCCGTCGCGCTCGACGATGCAGTCGACCTTGGCGCCGAGGTGGATGTCGACCCCGTGCGCGCGATGCTCGGTCTCGTAGAAGCGCGACAGCGGCTCGCCGGCGACGCGCGCGAGCACGCGGTCGAGCGCCTCGAGCACGGTCACGTGCTTGCCGAACTTGGTGAGCACCGCCGCCGCCTCGAGCCCGATATAGCCGCCGCCGATCACCACCGCCTCGGTCACCCCCGGCATCTCGGCAATCATGCGGTCGACATCGGCGCGGCTGCGCACGGTATGCACCCCCGTGAGGTCGTGCCCCGCGCAGCTCAGCCGGCGCGGCGCCCCCCCGGTCGCCCAGATCAGCTGGCCGTACCCGATCGTCGCGCCGTCGTCGGTGCGCACCAGGTGCGCCTGCGGATCGACCGCGCCCACGCGCCGCGACAGCAGCAGCTCCACCCCGCGCTCGGCCCAGCCCTCGCGCGTGCGGAACACGAGCCGCTCCCACGGCTTGTCGCCCGAGAGATAGTCCTTGGACAGCGGCGGGCGATCATAAGGCGGCTCGGGCTCCTCGCCGACGATCGCGATCGTGCCGGTGAAATGCTGCTGACGGAGCGCGGTTGCCGCCTGCGCGCCGCCATGCCCGGCGCCGACGATCAGCACGTCATAGGCTTCGCTCACCGATCGCTCTCCCGTCGTGGTCGTCGGCGCGCCTTCCCACGGCACGGCCGAGGATGGCAAGCGGCGCGCGGGACACGCGCGGGCTTCCGTGCGTTGGGGCGACATGCTCGAACACGTCCCCTCCTGGCTCGGCGCGTTGATGCGCTCGGTGCGCGCCGGCCATGCCAAGCTGGCGATCGTCGATCCCGCCCTCGGCCTCGGCGAGACGACGATCGATCTCTCCAGCCCCGCCTTCGGCGCGGGCGCGCGCCTGCCGGTGCGCTTCACCGCCGACGGCGCGGGGGTTTCGCCGCCCTTGGTGTGGGGCGAGGTTCCGGCGGGCACGTCGGCCCTGGCGCTGATCGTGGAGGATCCCGACGCGCCCGCGCTCAACCCGCTGGTGCACGCGCTGGTGTGGAACATCCCGGCGGACGAGCGCCGGCTGGCGGAAGGCGCGATCGTGCGCGACGGCACGGGGGGCGCGGACGGCCGCGACGTCGGGCGCAACAGCGTCTTGTCCGAAGGCTGGCTGCCGCCCGATCCGCCGAGCGGGCACGGCGCGCACGATTACGTGTTCCAGCTGTTCGCGCTGTCGGCCGCGCCCGAGCTTGCCGCCAATCCGGGCCGCGGGGCGGTGGTGAAGGCGATGACCGGCCGCGTGCTCGCCGCCGGGATGCTGGTCGGCACCTATTCGCGCGGCGAGCAGGCGCCGGTCGGGACCGGCCTCCCCGCGCTCGGCGGCGCCCCCGCCTGATCGCTCATTCGGGCGCGGGCGCCCCGCCGGAATAGGCCCAGCTCGCGATCTTCCAATCACGACGTCAAGCGTCGCCGGCGGCGGACCGCTACAGCTCGCCGATCATCTCGTGGAGCGCGCCGAGGCAGTCCTCGCCCATGCGCATCGATCGCTCGGGCGACCAGCCGAACACCGGGTCGGGCAGGTCGTCATTGTCCTTGAACGGCATTTCCAGCGTCATCGCCACCGCGCCGAAGCGGTTGGCGAGCTGGTTGGTCGCCATGGTGAGGTTGGCAGAGCCCGGCCCCGCCACGCCATAGCCGTGCTCGACCTGGAAATCGGGCGAGCGCCGCGCCAGCGTCTCGCGGAAGCGCGCGTACAGCGCGCTCTGCCGATCGGTGATGTTGGGGATGCCGTCGAAGCCCGCGAGGAAGACGTAGGGGATCGCCTCGTCGCCGTGCACGTCGATCGCGAAATCGACCCCGGTCTCGCCCATCCGGCGCAGCACCGCGAGCACCTCGGGGCTGCGCTCGGGCGTGGGGCCATGCCATTCGCGGTTGAGGTTCACCCCCGCCGCGTTGGTGCGCAGATGGCCGCGCCGCGACCCGTCGGGGTTCATGTTGGGCACGACGTGGAAGGTCGCCTCGCGCCGGAGCACGCGCGCTACCGGATCGTGCGCGTCGGTCAGCCGCGCGAGCGCGCCCTCCATCCACCATTCGGCCATCGTCTCGCCGGGATGCTGGCGCGCGAACAGCCAGATCTGGCGCCGCCCCGCGCCGATCGAGAGGCAATCCATGTCCTGCCCGTCGAGCGTGCGCCCGAGCGCGCGATGGACGACCCCCGGCCGCCCCGCCGTCAGCGCCACCAGATCGTGGTGCCGCTCCATCGAATAGGGCGCGAAATAGGCGAACCACAATGCGTCGCTCTCACAGGCGTGGCGGATGGTGAGCACACCGTCGGCAAAGTCGGTCTCCGCCTGCCGCCAGCCGCGCCGGTCGGCCGACCAGCGCGCGCGATAGGCCGGCCAGCCGAGCGGATAGGCCGACTTGCCCGCGTTGACGATGCGCAGCTCGACCGTCCGGCCTTTCGCGCCGAGCAGGCGGAAGTGGAACCATTGGTAGAAATCGGACTGGAGATCCTTCGCGATCTCCAGGTCGAAGCGGTCGCCGTCCTGCGCCAGGACGCGAATGTTGCCGCTGTCGAAGGCGGCGGAGATACTGGCGGTCATCGGACCGTGATAGTGCGCCCCGACACGCCCGGAAAGTCCCTGAACAACGCGGCGGCGAGGCGGCGTACCGTATCCGCCGGTTGCGCGGCGGGCGATCCCGTGGGCGCGGCGGTCTCGGCCCGGCCTTCCCAGATCACCGTGCCCTCCGATCTCCGCTTGATCTGCACCACCAGCCGCGTCGCCGCGATCTCGTTCGGGCGGCGGCCGCCGACGGGCACGCTCACCCCGCCGCCGACCCCGCCATGATAGCCGAAGCTGCCCGCGCCGATGCCGATCGTCAGCCCCGATCGGCGCATCCCCTCGCGCGTGCCGCGCTCGACCGACACCACCGCCACCTGCTCCGAGGTGGCGAGCCCCGGCGCCTCGACGAAGCCGAGCCGCGCGAGTTCGCGCGCGACGATATCGGCATAGGCCTGGAATTCGGGCGAGTTGCGGTCGGCCGGGATGCCCGGCTCGACGGCGATCTGCCCGCGCGCGATCGGCGCGCCGAGATGGAAGCGCGTGACGTGCGTCTCGGGCGCGGTGGCGCATCCGGCGAGGAGGAGCGTGCCGAGCACGAGACCGATCGAGGTGGCGCGCATTGATGCTCCTTCCTGCTGAAACGCTGTCGAGCGCTTGCAACGCCCCAGCAACGACTTTGCTGCATCGCGTGCTGCGGCTTGACTAAGGTCCGCCCCTTCCTTAGGCGGGCGCCTCCTTCGACATCGCAAAGCTCAGGCGTTCGCCCCATGAAGATCCGCAATTCGCTCAAGTCGCTCAAGGGCCGCCATCGCGACAATCGCGTGATCCGCCGGCGCGGCCGCACCTATGTCATCAACAAGACCAACCGCCGCTTCAAGGCGCGCCAGGGCTGAGGCGCGCGGGCGGGGCGCCGCCCGTCGCCCCGCCGCCTTATTTCTTGCCGCGCAACGTGTTGAGCAGCGCGATGCCGAGCACGCCGGCGAGTGCTGCCGCCGCGAACGGGCGGTTGCGCGCGAAGGTCTTCGCCTGATCGACCAGCGGGCCGACCCCGCCCGCGACCGCGTCCTTGGCGGCGCCCACCATCTGCTGCGCGTTGCCGCTGATCTGATCGGCCACGCCTTCGCTGCGCAGCGTTTCGTCGCCCGTGGCGCCGCCCGCCACCTCCTTCACCTTGCCGGTCAGGTTCTGGCCTTCGCCGCTCAGGGTGTCGCTGTTCATGATCGTTCCTTCCGTTGGTATGTCGGGCCGAGGGCCGCGACGTCGCGGGGCTGAACGTTCCATGCGCGAAATCAGGTCCATGCCGCGACGTGCGTTCAGCCACCGCATGCGAGGTTGCGGTATCGCCAAGGCTTGTTTACCCTTCGCCGGTATACACATAGGTACAGGCTGCGGGAAAGGCGGCCTTGCCGCCGTCGTCAGGGGGGTGGCAGCGGATCGGCGGCCGGCACGGGCCCAAGAGGTGATTGAATGACCAAGCTCAGCGGCGGCGACTCGAAGAGCACGCTTTATTGCTCCTTCTGCGGCAAGAGCCAGCACGAGGTGCGCAAGCTCATCGCGGGCCCGACCGTGTTCATCTGCGACGAATGCGTCGAGCTGTGCAACGACATCATCCGCGAGGAGACCAAGGCCACCTTCGTCAACCGCAAGGATGGCGGCGTGCCGACCCCGGGCGACATCAACAAGCACCTCGACGATTACGTGATCGGGCAGAAGCAGGCCAAGCGCGTGCTCTCGGTCGCGGTGCACAACCATTACAAGCGCCTCGCGCACGGCGGCAAGGGCGCCGACGTCGAGCTCGCCAAGTCGAACATCCTGCTCGTGGGGCCGACCGGCTGCGGCAAGACCCTGCTCGCGCAGACGCTCGCCAAGACCTTCGACGTGCCCTTCACCATGGCCGACGCGACCACGCTGACCGAGGCGGGCTATGTCGGCGAGGACGTCGAGAACATCATCCTCAAGCTGCTCCAGGCGAGCGACTACAATGTCGAGCGCGCGCAGCGCGGGATCGTCTATATCGACGAGATCGACAAGATCAGCCGCAAGGCGGACAACCCCTCGATCACGCGCGACGTGTCGGGCGAAGGGGTGCAGCAGGCTTTGCTCAAGCTGATGGAGGGCACCACCGCGAGCGTGCCCCCGCAGGGCGGGCGCAAGCATCCGCAGCAGGAGTTCCTGCAGGTCGACACGACCAACATCCTGTTCATCTGCGGCGGCGCGTTCTCGGGGCTCGAGAAGATCATCGCCGACCGGCTGCAGGGCAAGTCGATCGGCTTCGGCGCGTTCGTGGCGGCGCCCGACGAGCGCCGCACGGGCGAGGTGCTGCGCCAGTGCGAGCCCGAGGACCTCTTGAAGTTCGGCCTGATCCCCGAATTCGTCGGCCGCCTGCCGGTGATCGCCACGCTGGAGGATCTCGACGAGCCCGCTCTGGTCAAGATCCTGTCCGAGCCCAAGAACGCGCTGGTCAAGCAATATCAGAAGCTGTTCGAGATGGAGGGGGTGAGCCTCTCCTTCACCGAGGACGCGCTGTCGACCGTCGCCAAGAAGGCGATCCTGCGCAAGACCGGCGCGCGCGGGCTGCGCTCGATCCTCGAGGGCATGCTGCTCGACACGATGTTCGACCTGCCCTCGATGGACGGGGTCGACGAGATCGTGATCGACAAGGACGTGGTCGACGGCCGCAAGGAGCCGGTGCGCGTCTTCGCCAAGAAATCCAAGGAAAAGACGGGCGACGCGGCGTAGCCCATCCCCTTCCCTTCTGCTCCCTCTCCCCGCGGGAAGAGGGAGCAAGGTGGCGCGCTCTTGTCCCTGACGCCACCGCAGCTATGGGTCCCGCCATCGCGCGACCCATGGAGCAACGCATGACCACCCGCACCGAAACCGACAGCTTCGGGCCGATCGAGGTTCCGGCGCAAGCCTATTGGGGCGCGCAGACGCAGCGGTCGATCGCGAACTTCCCGTTCGGCGAGCGCGAGCGGATGCCGATCGGGATCGTCCACGCGCTCGCCATCGTCAAGCAGGCGGCGGCGCGGGTGAACCGCCGCCACGGGCTCGCGGGCGAGCTCGCCGACGCGATCGAGGCGTCGGCGGCCGAGGTGGTCGCGGGCACGCTCGACGATCAGTTCCCGCTGGTGATCTGGCAGACCGGATCGGGCACGCAATCGAACATGAACGTGAACGAGGTCATCGCCGGGCGCGCCAACGAGATCCTCGCCGGCACGCGCGGCGGCAAGGTGCCGGTCCACCCCAACGACCATGTCAACATGGGGCAATCGTCCAACGACAGCTTCCCGACCGCGCTGCACGTCGCCGCCGCGCGCGCCGCGACCGACACGCTCGCCCCCGCGCTCGATCGGCTGCACGGCGCGCTCGCGGCGAAGGCGGACCTGTGGGACGACATCGTCAAGATCGGTCGCACGCACCTCCAGGACGCGACCCCGCTCACGCTGGGCGACGAGCTTTCGGGCTATGTCCACCAGCTCGCCCGCTGCAGGGCGCGGATCGAGCCCGCGATCAGCCACGGCATGCTGCTGCTCGCGCAGGGCGGCACCGCGGTCGGCACCGGGCTCAACGCGCCCGCGGGCTTCGACGTGGCGGTCGCGGCCGAGATCGCGGACCTGACCGGGCTGCCCTTCCGCACCGCCGACAACAAGTTCGAGGCGCTCGCTTCGAACGATCCGATCGTCCACCTGTCGGGCACGCTCAACACGCTGGCGGTGGCGCTCACCAAGATCGCCAACGACATCCGCCTGCTCGGCTCGGGCCCGCGCTCCGGCCTCGGCGAGCTGTCGCTGCCCGAGAACGAGCCCGGCTCGTCGATCATGCCGGGCAAGGTCAACCCCACCCAGTGCGAGATGCTGACGATGGTTTCGGCGCAGGTGATCGGCAACCATGTCGCGATCACCGTCGGGGGCATGCAGGGCCACATGGAGCTGAACGTGTTCAAGCCGCTGATCGGGGCGGCGGTGCTGCGCTCGATCCACCTGCTCGCCACCGGCATGGACAGCTTCGCCGAACGCTGCGTCGACGGCATGGAGGCGAACCGCGATCAGATCCGCGCCGGGCTCGAACGCTCGCTCATGCTGGTGACCGCGCTCGCGCCCGAGATCGGCTACGACAATGCGGCGTCGATCGCCAAATACGCGCACAAGCGGCACCTCACGCTCAGGCAGGCGGGGCTCGAGCTGGGGCTGGTCGACGAGGCGACGTTCGATCGCGTGGTGCGGCCCGAGGCGATGCTTGGCCGTCCCGATTGATATCGCGACATCGATCTGTCATCTTCGTTCCGCGGCGGCGTTCCGGCACCGTCGCAGGGTAAGAAGAAAGGATGAGGATGGGGCTCACCGACCAGGGTGACGGGCTGCGCTCATTGCGTGCGATGGGCCTGCCGATATCGATCTCGATCCTGGTGCTGTTCTGGGCGCTCGTGATCGCGCTGCTGCTCCGCCTCGCCTGACGCGTCAGATCGCGGGCCTGGCGCCCCCCTTCACCACCGCGCCGCTTTTCATCACGAAATCGACATGCTCCAGCGCGCGCACGTCCTTCAGCGGATCGGCGGCGACCGCGACGATATCGGCGTAGCGCCCGGCCTGGACCGAGCCGATGTCGGCGGTGTCGCCGATCAGGTCGGCGGCGTTGTGCGTCGCGGTCATGATCGCCTCCATCGGCGTCAGGCCGGCCTGCACCAGCAGCGCGAACTCCTGCGCGTTCTCGCCATGCGCCGAGAGGCCGAACGTGTCGGTGCCGAACGCGATCTTGACGCCGTCGGCGTGCGCGCGCTTGGTGTTGATGATCAGCATCGGCCCGATCACCAGCGCCTTGAGCGCGGTCGACGGGTTGAGCTCCTCGGGATGCGTCTTGGCGCGATCATAGACCTTCTCGCCCACCAGCAGCGTGGGGACGAGGTAGGTGCCGTGCTCCTTCATCAGTTTGTCGGTCTGCGCATCGGCATAGGAGCCGTGCTCGATCGAGTCGACGCCGAGCGCGATCGTGTGGTCGATCGCCTGCTTGCCGTGCGCGTGCGCCGCGACCCTGAGGCCGAGCGCGTGCGCGGTATCGATCACCGACTTGATCTCGTCGTCGGTCATCAGTTGGAGCTGCGGGTTGTCGCCGATCGACATCACGCCCCCCGACGGCATGATCTTGATGAGGTCGACGCCTTCGCGATGCATGCGGCGCACCGCCGCGCGCGCTTCGTCGGCGCTGTCGACCACCGCGTCGTAGATGTGCGGCAGCTCGGTCATGTCGTAGCGCAGCCCGTTGGTCGGGTCGCCGTGCCCGCCGCTCGGGCCGAGCGCGTTGCCCGAAACCCACAGGCGCGGTCCGGGCACCTGCCCGGCGTTGATCGCCTTCTTGAGCGCGATCACCGCATGCGTGTCGTCGCCGACCGAGCGCGCCGAGGTGAAGCCCGCCATCAGCGTCGCGCGCGCATCGGTGACGCCGTCGATCAGATTGTCGAAGGCGGTGCGCGTCACCGCGTTGCGGATCGGATCGCCCGGGTGGAAGGCGGCGGTGATGTGGACGTGGCAGTCGATCAGCCCAGGCAGCACCGTCTCGTTCGACAGGTCGATCACCTCGGCCCCCGCGGGCGTGACGTAGCCGTTCTGGACGCCCGTGATGCGATCGTCGTGCACCAGGATCGAGACCTGCGATCGCGGCGCCGCGCCGGTGCCGTCGATCAGCCGCCCGGCGTGGATCACGATGTCGTGCGCCGAAGCCCACGCCGCGGCGAGCGCGAGCGTCGCCGTCGCGAGCAGCATGCGTGCGATCCTCATGGTCCCTGTTCTCCCGGCCGTCGCGGCCCGGCCGTCGCGGCGTCGCCCATGTTGACGTAAGCCATGGCGGGAGACAAGAGCGGCTATGGCGCATCCCGGTCTCGACCATCGCGGCCTGCTGTTCGTGCTCTCCTCGCCCTCGGGCGCGGGGAAGTCGACGATCGCGCGCATGCTGCTGGAGCATGATCGCGACATCGCGATGTCGGTCTCGGTCACCACGCGCCCGATCCGGCCCAACGAGGTCGACGGCCGCGACTATCACTTCGTCGATGTCGCGCGCTTCAAGCAGATGGCGGCGGCGGGCGAGCTGATGGAATGGGCGCACGTCTTCGATCACCGCTACGGCACGCCCCGGGCGCCGGTGGAGGCGATGCTGGCGCGCGGGCAGGACGTGCTGTTCGATATCGACTGGCAGGGCGCGCAGCAGCTCTTCCAGCAGGCGGGCGGCGACGTCGTGCGCGTGTTCATCCTGCCGCCCTCGGTCGAGGAGCTGGGGCGCCGGCTGACCGCGCGCGGCACCGACGATGCGGGCGTGATCGCGGCGCGCATGGCGCGCGCCGCGTCCGAGATCAGCCACTGGGACGGCTATGACTACGTCCTCGTCAACGACGACGTGGACAGCTGCTTCGCCGAGGTGCTGACGATCCTGCGCGCCGAACGGCTCAGGCGATCGCGCCAGACCGGGCTGATCGGCTTCGCGCGCAAGTTGATGACGCGGTCGGGCGACTAGGATAGGCTCGCGCGCACATGGGAGAGCGCGCATGATCCGGGTCGTCATCGGCAGCATCCTCGGCGGGATCGCGCAGTGGATCGTCGGCTTCCTGTTCTGGGGCACGCCGCTCAGCCGCATCGCGTTCAAGGTCGCGCCCGACGCCGCCAACGCCGCGGTCCAGTCCGCGCTCGCGCAGACCCTCACCCCCACCGGCACGGGCACCTATTATGTGCCGTGGCCCGATACCGCGGAGGGCACGATCCTCCACGGCCGCGGGCCGGTGGCGATGATCCACTTCAACCTGAACGGCTTTCCGGTGATGGAGCCGAGCTCGATCGTCGCCGGGCTGGTGCTGTCGATCCTGACGATGCTGCTGCTCGGCCTCGCGCTCTACGCGATAGCGGACCGGGTGCGCGATTTCCCCTCGCGCGCGAAGCTGGTGGTGCTCGTCGCGTGCGCCGCCGCGCTCTATTTCACGCTCGGCCAGCCGGTGTTCAATTATTTCCTGCCCTGGCCGTACTTCATCTATCTGGCGGTGTCGCAGATCGCGGGGCTGATCGCGGGCGGCCTAGTGGTGGCGCGCTGGTTCCTGCCGGCGGAGACGCGCGCCGCGTAGCGCTCGCGGCCGCAGCTCTAACGGGGTGGTGGTCGACGGGTTTGGACTGGCCGCTTAATTCGGCGTGCCCGTTCCCGTCGCGGTCGCGTCGGACATGGTCGGCCGGGTCGGCGGGGATGTGCTCTGGGCCGCGGCGACCGCGCGGTTCATGAAGTCCGCCACGTCGCGATGCAGCATGTGCAGCGCTTCGGGGTTGAGATAGACCATGTGTCCCGACGGATAATAGCGGAACTCGAGGTTGCGCTGCTGGCCCGGCCCCAGCAGCATGTGATTGAGATCGTATTCGGTCGAGAAGAACGGCGTCGCCATGTCGTAATAGCCGTTGGCCGACAGCACCTTGAGATACGGATTGGCGCGCATCGCCGCCGACAGGTCGATCGCCACGTCGGGCTGCGCCTGGCCGTATCGTCCCGAGCTGCCGGGCGCGTGGTGCGTGAAGTCCCATTTGAAGCCGGGCACGCTGCTCGCGCTCTGGCGATAGGGCATGTCGGTGCGGTAGCCGAGCTCGCGCGTCAGGTAATCGCTCAGGGTGGCGATGAACGCGCCCGAGATCGCGGTGTCCGATGCGTCATATTCGGGGCTCTCGCCCGCCGCGTCGGGATCGATGCCCGTGTAGCGCGCATCGTAGCGGCCGATCGTCAGCCGCTGGTCACGCAGCAATCCCTTGCGGAAGCGGTTGAGGTCGACGCGCAGATTGGCCTGCTTGAGATAATCGACCGGCAGCCCGGTGAAGCCGGCGAGCTGGCGCGCGACCTGGTCCTCCTCCTGCGGCGTGATCGTGGCACCCTTGGCCAGCGCCGAGGCATAGGGGCCGACCGCGAACTCGCGCGCCGCCTGGACGAACGTCGCCACGTCCGCCGGACGGTTGGGGATCCGGTTGTGATACCAGGCGACCGCCGCATAGCTCGGCAGGTAGCCGATATAGAGCTGGTCGAACCCCGGCTGGCGAACGCCGTAGTTCAGGATCGAGGAGAGCAGGACGACCCCGTTGAGCGCGACGCCGCGATCCGCGAGCTGGTAGGCGAGCGCGCCCGAGCGGGTAGTGCCGTAGCTCTCGCCGAACAGGAATTTGGGGCTGTTCCAACGGCCATAGACCGTGATGTAGCGCATGATGCCCTTGGCGAAAGCGTCGGCATCCTGATCGACGCCCCAGAAGTCGGCATTCTTCGCGTCGCCCAGCGTGCGCGAATAGCCCGTGCCGGGCGCGTCGATGAAGACGAGGTCGCTCGTGTCGAGCAAAGTATCGGGATTGGGGCCGAACGCATAGGGCGCGGGCTTGATATATTCGGGGTTGGCGGTCTGCACGCGCATCGGCCCGAGCGAGCCCATGTGCAGCCACAACGACGCCGAGCCGGGACCGCCATTGTAGAGGAAGGTCACCGGCCGGTGCTTCATGTCCTTCACGCCGTCGAGCGTGTAGGCGACGTAGAACAGGCTGTGGACGGGCTTGCCGTCGATATCGCGGATCGTGAGCGTGCCCGCGGTCGCGTGGTACGCCATCGTGCGGCCGCCGACGGTGATGCTGTGCGTGCTCGACTTGGCCTGCTCGTCGATCGGCGCGCGCGCGATGGCGGCGTCCACCGCCGCCTCCGTCGCCGGCGATTTGTGCTTCTCGGCCGGGACGGGATCGTCGGCGGCGATCGCGGCGGTGGCGAGCAGCAGGCTGAGCGGGGCGAGCGCGAAACGCATGAGGGGGCGACTCCGAAGGGGCGGGCGCCGCTCCCTCCGGCGATCCTCCGCCGCTGTCAACACGGACGGACCCGCACGCCCCGCCGGGGCTGACTCGCATCGTCGCGGCGGCTAGCGTCGCGGCGATGAGCCGCCCGGCGCCCTCCCTGCCGTCGATCGGCATCGTGCTGCACGATTTCGCGCTCGGCGGGACCGAGCGGATCGCGACGCGGCTGGCGGCGGCGTGGGCGGCGGAGGGCGCGCGCGTCACCATCTTCTGCGGATCGGGCGAGGGCGCGATGCGCGCGCTGCTCGGGAGCGGGGTCGCGGTGGTCGAGCCGGCGCGGAGCATCGCGCGCGCGCCGGGCTCGCGCCGGCGGCTGGCGCGCGCGGCGGCGCGGCACTTCGCCGCCTCACCCGTCGACATCGCCTTCCTGCCCGGCAACTTCCACTGGCCGGTGGCGCCCGCGCTGGCGGCGATCCCCGGGACGCCCCGCCCGATCGTCGTCGCGCAGGTCAGCGCCGCGCTGTCGAAGCCGCAGCGCGCGCGCCGCCGCCAGCTGCTGTTCGATCTGCGCATGCGCCTGCTGCTGCGCGACGCGGGCGCGGTGGTGGCGCTGTCGGGGCCGGCGGCGGCGGAGGCGGAGCGCATCCTCGCCCGCACCCCCGTCTCGATCATTCCGCTACCCGCGCTCGCCGACGCGACCCCGCCGCCGCTGCCTTTGCCTGCCACCGGCGCAATGCTCGCGGTCGGCCGGCTCGTGCCCGAAAAGGGGTTCGACCTGCTGATCGAGGCATTCGCCGCGCTCGACGCGCCGCACGCGACGCTGACCATCCTCGGCGAGGGGCCCGATCGGGCGCGGCTCGAGGCGCTCGTCGCGCGGCTCGGGCTCGGCGCGCGCGTGCGGCTGCCCGGCTATGTCGCCGACACGCGCCCGTGGCTTGACGCGGCACGTCTGTTCGCGCTGCCGTCACGTTTCGAAGGGTATCCGGCGGTGCTGATCGAGGCGCTCGCCGCGGGGCGGCCGGTGGTCGCGACCGCCTCCACCCCCGCGGCCGCCGAGCTGATCGACGATCCCGCGGTCGGGCGCGTGGTGGCGGTGGACGATCGCGCGGGGCTGACGGCGGCGCTCGCCGCGACGCTCGCGGCGCCCGCGCCCGATCCTGCGCGGCTGGCGGCGCGCGTCGAGAAGCACCGCATCGGGCCGGTCGCCCGGACCTATCTGGCGCTGTTCGGCGCGCTGGCGGCACGCCGATGAGCGCGCGGCTGCGCATCGGCTACGTCATCAACTCGGTCGAGGGCGGGGGCGCGGCGCTGCCCGTGCCTGACATCGCGCGCGTGCTCCGCGATGCCGGCGCCGAGGTGAAGGTGTTCGCGCTCACGCGGCGCGACGGGCGCGCGTTGCCCGCCATGGCGCGCGCGGGGCTGGAGGTGGAGGTCCGCGATGGCGGCGAGCGCGATCACCTCGCGGCGTTGCGCTGGCTCGACCGCGAAGTCGCGCGCTGGCGGCCGACGCATCTGTGGACCTCGCTCACGCGTGCGACGCTGCTCGGCCAGCTCGTCGGGCGATGGCGGCGCCTGCCGGTGGTGAGCTGGCAGCACGCCGCCTTCCTCAAGCCCGCGAACCGGCGCCTGCTGCGCTGGCGGCGCAACGCCTCGGCCCTGTGGGTGGCGGATTCGGAGGCGGTGCGGCGCCTCACCGCCGATCGGCTGGGCGTGCCCGAGGCGCGGCTGATGCTGTGGCCGATCTTCCGCGCCGATGCGGACGCGCCGCGGATGCGCGCGCCGCTCCCGGGCGATCCGCTGCGGATCGGCTCGCTCGGGCGGGTGCATCCGGTCAAAGGGTATGACGTGCTCGCCGACGCGCTGGTCCTGCTCGCGGGCTGCGGGATCGAATGCACGGTCACCGTCGGCGGCGACGGGCCGGGGCGGGAGGCGCTGGCGGCGCGTGCCGGGGGCAGGCTGCATTTCGCGGGCTTCGTCGATCGCCCGCGCGACTTCCTCGCCGGGCTGCACCTCTATCTCCAGCCGTCGCGATCGGAGGGGCTGTGCGTCGCCGCGCACGAGGCGATGCAGGCGGGGGTGCCGGTGATCGCGAGCGCGGTCGGAGAGCTGCCCTGCTCGATCGTGCCCGGCGCGACGGGCTGGCTCGTGCCGCCGGGCGACGCGGCGGCGCTCGCGGCCGCCTTGGCCGAGGCGCTGGCGATGCCGGAACGGCTCGCGGCGCTGGGCGCGGCGGGCCGCGCGCGGCTGCTCGACCGGTTCGGTCCGGATCGGTTCGCGGCGGCGGGCCGCGCGATCGTCGCGCGGCTCTCCTAACCGATCAGCCGGCGCGCGCGGCGCGCGATCTCGATGCCGAGCCCGCGCGCCGAAAGCTCGGTGCGCTTGACGTCCACCAGCGTGACCTCTCCCGCCGCCGAGAGGGTGTGCAGCCCCTCGACATACGGCGCGAACGCGGCGGGCGCGGTGATCGGCTCGCCGAGCGCCATCTCGACGCGGTCGGGCGTCAGCACCGGAAAGCGCAGCGCGCGGATCGCGCCGCCATAGGTGCGGCTGCAATCCTGCACCGGCAGCACCGCCACGCCGTCGATCACACGCGCGGTGCCGCCCGGCCGCGCCGAGGCGGCGTCGACGCGCACCGGGTTGCGCGAATGCGCGCGCCACGGGCCCGTCAGCCGATCGGCATAAGCGATGTGGAGCGCGCTCATCTTGTCCGCCTCGCGGCTGGCGGAGGTGTAGAACAGCCACCACCGCCCGTCATGCCGCAACGGCGTCGCGTCGACGGGGACGTGATCGAGCGCGATGCGGTGCGCGGGCTCCCAGCGCGTCGGAAAGTCGGCCGCGCGATAGAGCGTGAGGCGGCCCGAACGGTGCGCCTCGGGCAGCATCCAGGTCTCGCCCTCGGCCTCGAACACCTGCGGATAGGAGAGGTGCCACGGTTCGGCGAGCGCGGGCGCACGCGCGCGCAAGTTCAGTCGGGCGTCGTAGGTGAGCGTCTCGATCGCGCCGATCCGCACCCGATAATCGTAGGTCTCGACGAATATGTGGAGCAGCCCGTCGCGCCACAGCCCGAACGGATCGGCGAGGAAGCGGAACGCCCCCAGCGGCGGCAGCCAGCGGACCTCCAGCCCCTCGACCGATCCCCGCGCGACGATCCGCTCGAACGGGGCGCGGACGATCGCGGGACGCCAGATGTCCTTGCGCAGCGGCATCGTCTAACCCTCGCACCGGCCTTCGCCGCCGGCAAGCCGCGCCCGCGTCAGGCGGCGCGGGGCAGCACGCCGGGCGTGCGCAGCGGGATCGGTGCCGCGGGTGCGAGCACGCTCAGGATCGCGCGCGCGGCGCGCTCGGCCGAGGGCTCGGCGGTGAGGTCGAAGCTGCGCCGGAACAGCTCGCGCTGCGCCGGGCGGAACAGGTGGTGCGCCGCCTGCGCGCGGTCAAGCGCGGCGCCGAGCATGCCGGGGCCGCCGATCACCTCGCCCGCGCGCCAGTGC
Source organism: uncultured Sphingomonadaceae bacterium (assembly GCA_964250685.1). GTDB lineage: Bacteria > Pseudomonadota > Alphaproteobacteria > Sphingomonadales > Sphingomonadaceae > Sphingomonas_I. Next base: position 493 of record CAXUGZ010000006.1, on the reverse strand, counting down.
AGGTAGTTGGGATCGCCCATGTGCGCGACGTCGTGGCTGTTGAGGAACACGCATGGCCGCGCGCGATGCAGGAACTCGTAGACCTGGCTCGACACGTCGCCGAGATAGATGTCGGCGGCGGCGGTGTAGCTCATGTCGGTGGAGGCGCTGCTGCCGAGGTCGACATGGATGTTCGGCGCCTCGCGGAAGCGGCGCGCGATCGTGCCGGGCCGGTCGATCCGCAGCTTGTCGATCGTCAGCACGAAGCGGCGATGGAACAGCATCACGTGCGGCGCGAAGATCAGGTTGAAGCGGTCGTCGTGCAGGAAATGCTCGAGCACCGCCTCGCCGTGGCGATACCAGGAGGAGAGGTGCGGCGCGGGATGCGGATTGTAGAGCACGGTCGGCCGGTCGCTGCCGGCGAAGGGCGACACGCCCGCCTGATCGGCCAGGTCGAACTTGGGATAGCCGATCACGCTCAGCCGGTGCGGCGCGACCCCCGCCTCCGCGATCA
>CAXUGZ010000005.1:15279-19349 GCA_964250685.1 uncultured Sphingomonadaceae bacterium | reverse complement strand
GGCTGTTATTGTCGTAGACGTAGATCGTCGCCTCGGGCAGCGCCGCGCGGAACCCCGCAACGGTCGCGCCGATCGCCGCTTCCTCGTTGTAGCACGGCAGGATCACGGCGATGCGCGGATCCTGCGTCGACGCGATCGTGAGGTCGGCGGAAGCTGTCATGATTATATCACCACCTAATTTCGCGCGCCACAGGCGCCCCGCCAATACCATGTTCCCGCCAGCGTCCGGGCGGGTCCGGAGAGTCCGAGACCGGAGGCGAAGCGGCCGATCCTGGCCAACGCCGGATTGCCGGGATCGGCCGCAATCATGCCGAGCTCAATATGGTTGCGCGCGAGCAACGCCTTGCTCGGCAGCGGCGCCGACGAAGGCGTGCCGTCCATCAGGCCGAGCAGCTGCCATCTGATCGCCAGCTCGGGCGCCGGTTCGGTGAATCGGTAATGCGCGAGATAAAGGCGGCGCACCACCGCCAGATGCGGCGATCCGGGCATGCCCGCGGCCCAAACCGCGACATCCTCGGGCGCCAGCAAATCGCACCCGGGCGGCGCCAGCGCCGCGAGCTGGCGGGCGGCCTCATATTGGGCATGGGCGACCTTCAGGCCGGGAATGCCCCACGCTATCCTGAAGTCCGCAGGCGTCGCGCGGTTGACGGCAATGCCGATCACGATCGATGCCGCCGCCAGGAGCGATGTGCCCGCGCCGCGTCCCGCGGTCAGCCAGCGCCCCAACCGCGCGAGCAGGAGTCCGCCGATCATCGGGCCGGGGATCGCCCAGATGATGCGGAAGCCGAGATTGCCGGTCGCCAGCGAAGCGAGCGTCCAGCCGACCGGATTCAGCACGATCGACAGCGCAAGCGGGACGTAAATTGCCGCCGCACGCCGCGCTGCCGCGCCGCTCGCGGTCAGGCCGGCCAGAGCGAGGAGGACCAACAGCAGGACCCCGGTGAGGTGATAGCCCAGCACAAACAGCAATTGCTGGTTCGGATCGGTCGCGCCGATCACCTCCGACGGTAGCGAGAGATGACCGACCGCGATCACCAGCGCCATCGCGGCGGGATAGATCAAGGTGGGTATCAGCATTGCAGCCGCGCGCCAGTGAGCGCGCGGATCAGCCGCCACGAAGGCGAGTGCTACGAAGCCGCTCGCCGCCGGCGTCAGGTAGACCCCGTTCGCGCTCAGCCCGACCGCGCAGACATGGCAGATGCCGAGACCGGCCAGATCGATCGGGCGCCGGTGGAGGATGTATCGGCCGGTGAGCCCGCACACCAGCGGGATCACCGCCGTGACGAGCGCCCCCTTGCCCTCGAACAGGCGCGGGATGCCGTGGATGCCCCAGGTCCCGTAGGTATCGGTGTTCACATAAGCGAGGCCGATCGCGAACAGGGCGGCGGCGATCCAGTCGCGCCCGGCGAGCGGGACCAGCAGGAGCGCGAAGGTCAGCGCGATCAGCACCAGCTGCGGCACCGGCATCAGCAGGTGGAGCGCGACGATAGGCGCGAGCCCCGTCACGCTCGACAGCGCGGCGCCGAGCAGCTCGAACGTCTGCAACTTGTAGGTGGGGAGGTGAATCGGATGCGGGCCGTCACCGACCATCGTATCGAGCGAGAACACGGTTCCGGCGGTGCGCTGCGCGCCGGTCGCGAGGTTGATGTAATTGGCGTCGTCCCAGTCCGGACGCGAACCGAAGAAATAGAGCGCCGCGCATACCGCCAGCACGATCCCGATGCCGATCGCGAGCGACCGCCCCGATGCGAGCGGCGGGAGCGGCGCGAGACGCGGCGCCAGCCGATGGCAGCCGACCGCGATCAGCGTGATCGCCACCAGCAGCAGGCCGACGCTGCTCAGGCGGTGGGCGATCAGGATCAAGAGCATGCCGGCAGCGACGGCGGCGATCGGCGGCCAGGCACGGCGGCGCGCCGCCGCCGGCGACGACGGGGACAGGTCCACGTCCGCGTAGCGCGCCAGCGCGGACCGCCCGAACAGGATTGCGGCGAGCGCGGTGAGCATTGTCGTGCTCGCCAACAGCCATGGCACGACCGCGTAACGGACGCCGATCAGCACGAGCGGACTGACGGTCGCGGTCCAGATCGCGAACCAGAGCAGGAGCGCGGCCACGACGACCGACGCCACCCCATAGATGCGGGATACCGATGCGGCCGCCACATTGGTCGCCAAATGCGCGCTCCCCCTCTTCTTCGCCAGCTAGGGTAACGGCGTCGCATCGGTCAAGGCGCCGCCATCCCTGATGCCAGCAGTTCGCTCTCGCTTGCGGGGGAATAGCGAATCGCGGATATGGGCGCCGAGCCCGCGATCGCGCCGTTCAGGCGCTCGTCACTCGGGTTCGGCCTTCTTCTTGGGCGCGCGCTTCTTGGGCGCGGGGGGCTCGTCGCGCAGCTCGGGTGCTTCCTCGGCCGAGGTCTCGGCGGTCGCATCAACCTTCTTGGTCCGCTTGGCGGCGGGCTTCTTCGCCGGCGCCGGCGCATCCACCTCCGCGGCATGCGCGTGATCATGGCCATGATCGTGATCGTGATCGCAATCGGGCCCGTGGACGTGCGGCTTGGCGGTGCCGTCGTCGTCCGCCTCGATCGCCGCCTCCAGCTCGGCGCGCGTCACGGCGCGATCGGTGACCGCCGCGCGGGCGAACAGGAAATCGACCACCTTGTCCTCGTAGAGCGGCGCGCGCAGCTGGGCGGCGGCGACGGGATCCTGCTGGATATATTGCAGGAAGCGCTCGCGATCCTTGGGCGCGTATTGCTGCGCCGCCTGGCCCGCCAGCCGCTGCATCTCCTGCTGCGATATCTCGACGCCGTTCTGCTGCCCGATCTCGGACAGCAGCAGCCCCAGCCGCACGCGGCGCTCGGCGATCGCGCGATAATCCCCGCGCTCGCGCTCCATCTCGGCGCGCGCGGCGGCGGGATCGGGCTCCTGCCCCGCTTCCTGCTCGAGCTGGCGCCAGATCTGCTCGAACTCGGCATCGACCATCGAGGGCGGCACCGGGAAATCGTGCGCGGCGGCGAGCTGATCGAGCAGCTTGCGCTTCATGTGCGTGCGCGTGAGGCCGTTCAGCTCCTGCTCGAGCTGGCCCTTGAACAGCTCGCGCAGCTTGTCGAGGCCGTCGAGCCCGAGCGATTTGGCGAAATCGTCGTCGATCGGGGCGTCCTTGGGCGTGTTGACCGCCTTGACCACCACGTCGAACGTGGCGGGCTTGCCCGCGAGCGACTTCTCGCCGTAATCGGCGGGGAAGGTGACGCGAAGCGTGCGCGCCTCGCCCACCGTGACGCCCTCGAGCTGGTCCTCGAAGCCGGGGATCAGCCGGCCCGCGCCGAGCTCGACCGCCATGTCCTCGCCGGTGCCGCCGGGGAAGGCGACGCCATCCGCGGTCTTGCCGACGAAATCGATCATCACCTGATCGCCCTCGACCGCCGGATGGCCCTCCATCGCCGGCTCGAAGCTCTTCTGCTGCGCGGCGAAGCGCTGGAGCTGCGCATCGATCTCGGCCTCGTCCGGCTCGACCGTCAGCCGCTCGAGCGCGAGCCCCTCGATTGACGGCGCGGGCACCTGCGGCAGCACCTCGAGCGCGACCTTGACCTCGACATCCTTGCCCGCGGCATAATCCTCGTCGAGCGCGACCTGCGGCTGCATCGCGGGGCGCAGCCCCTGCTCGGCGATGAGCGATTGGACGCCCTCCTGCACCGCGGTGTTGAGCGCATCGCGCTCCAGCGTCGGCCCGTGCATCTTGCGGATCAGATTGGCGGGCACCTTGCCCGGGCGGAAGCCGGGCATGCGCACCTGCGGCGCGGCGCGCTGGACCTCGGCCTCGACCTTGGCGGCGATGTCGCGCGCGGGAATGGTGAGGGTGTAGCCGCGCTTGAGGCCCTCGTTCAACGTCTCGACAGTCTGCATGGATGCTTCTCGAACCTCGTCGGATGGGCGCTGGATCGCGTGCGGTCGGCAGGTGCGGGCAGAGCGACCCGACCCCGCAGCCGGCGATGTTGGCGCCCAGAAAACCTCGCCGCGATCAGCCGCAGCCCCTTATACGCCGCCACCGTCGAGCACAAGCTCGGCGGCGCCTG
>CAXUGZ010000005.1:3296-15269 GCA_964250685.1 uncultured Sphingomonadaceae bacterium | reverse complement strand
TTGGCGTCTGCGCCCGATCCAGCTACCGTGGCGATCCGGCGCGGGCGTGGCGGAATTGGTAGACGCAGCAGGTTTAGGTCCTGCCGGGCACAGCCTGTGGGGGTTCGAGTCCCTTCGCCCGCACCATCGGCTCAGGCGTGGCCGGTCGCGCGCACGAGCGTCAGAAACAGCACGTAGAGCACGCCCGCGATCGCCATCGCCGCGGGCAGCGTCAGCACCCATGCGGTGGCGATGTTGCGCACCGTGCTGGCCTGCAAACCGGAACCGTTGGCCACCATCGTGCCGGCGACACCGCTCGACAGGATGTGCGTGGTCGAGACGGGCATGCCCTTGACCATGCCGTAGGTGAGGTGTTCCTTGCCGATCTTCTCGCCCACCGTCACCACGATCCGCTTCCAGCCGATCATCGTGCCGAGCCCGAGCGCGAGCGCCACCGCGACCTTGACCCAGGTGGGGATGTAGCGCGTGCCCTTCTCCAGCAGGTCCCGATAGACCTTCAGCTTCCTGTCGCCGCCGCCGGGATAGGCAGCCTGCGCCTTGGCCTTGTCCTTGGTGAGCAGGCGCAACGTATCGTAGACGAGGTACATCTCGTTGCGCACGTTCCTAGTCTGCGCGGCGGGCACGTGGCGGATCGAGCCGTAATTGGTGAGGTCAGTGCCGATCCCCGCGGAGACGGTCGCGAGCGCCGCATAGACCGCCGGCCGGTCGGGCTCGTGAGTGCGCAGCGCCTGGCGGAGCGTCGCCAGCGCCTGTCGCGACTCCACCCGCGCGCCGCCCGCCTTGGCGCGGAACACGGTCTGCGCGTCCGACACCGCCTGGACGAAGGCCGGGGTCGAGCTGTCGGGCATCGTGCGGTTGAGCGCATAGGCGGTCGGCGCCACCCCGATCAGGATGAGCATGATCAGCCCCATGCCCTTTTGCCCATCGTTGCCGCCATGCGCGAACGACACCGCGGTGCAGGTGAAGATCAGCAGGACGCGGATGTGGAACGGCGGCGGCGCGTCGCCCTCCGGCTCCCGGTAGAGCTTGGGATCGGGCAGCACGCGCTTCATCGCCCACAGCAGCAGCATCGCGCCGGCGAAGCCGATCAGCGGGCTGACGAGCAGCGCCAGCAGCACGCTCTGCGCCTGGCTCCACTCGACCCCCGACGTGCCTCCGGTGCCGCCGGCGAGCAGCTGGTTGGCGAGGCCGACGCCGAGGATCGATCCGATCAGCGCGTGACTTGACGAATTGGGCAGCCCGAACCACCAGGTGCCGAGGTTCCACGCCACCGCCGCGATCAGCAGCGCGAAGATCATCGCGTAGCCGCCCGCGCTGCCGACGTTGAGGATCAGGTCGACGGGCAGCAGGGTGATGATGCTGTACGCCACCGCCCCGGTCGAGACCACGACGCCGATGAAGTTCCACGCACCCGACCAGATGACCGCGAACACGGGCTTGAGCGAGTGCGTGTAGATAACTGTCGCGACCGCGTTGGCGGTATCGTGGAAGCCGTTCACGAACTCGAAGCCGAGCGCGATCACCAGCGCCAGGCCGAGAAACAGGAAGGCGCCGATCGCCAGCGGCTCGCCCACCCGGCGCGTATCGAGGTACACGCTCGCGCCGGCATAAGCGAGGCCGCCGAGCAGCACGAGGACAAAGCCCGCCGCCGCCCAGGGATGCACGCGATGATCGAGCGCGATGCGCGCGCCCCCGCGCCGCTCCCCAGCGTCCGGCATGTCCATCGCTCGCGCCGCCAATCGATGCTCCTTCGCCGCCCCCGCTCGACCATTAGCATGACCGTTCCGTGACAGCGCGTCCGCTCAGCCGGGATCGGGCGAGGCCGCGATCAGCGCGGCGGTATAAGGATCGCGCGGGCGGGTCAGGACCTGCTCGGCGGGGCCATGCTCGATCACGCGCCCGCGCCGCAGCACGAGCACGCGATCCGCGAAGCCGCGCACCAGCCGCAGATCGTGGCTGATGAACAGGAAGGCGAGCCCCAGTTCGGCCTGCAACCGCACGAGCAGCGCGACGATCTCGGCACGCAGCGTCATGTCGAGCGCGCTCAGCGCCTCGTCGAGCACCACCAGCGCGGGGCTGAGGATCAGCGCGCGCGCGAGCGCGATGCGCTGGCGCTGCCCGCCCGAAAAGTGCGCGGGCCGCAGCACCGCCGCCTCCGCGGGCAGCCCGACATGCGCCAGCGCCTCGACCACCAGGCGGTCGCGTTCGCCCGGCGACGGGCGGCGGTCGAGCAGGTGGAGCGGCTCGGCGACGATGCGCGCGACGCTTTGGAGCGGATCGAAGCTCGCCGCCGGATCCTGGAACACCGCCTGCGCCTGACGCCGCAGCGCGCGCGGGGCGCCGCGCCACGGCATGCCGTCGAGCGTGATCTCGCCGCGATCGGGCATGTCGAGCCCGAGCACGAGGCGTGCCAGCGTCGACTTGCCCGATCCCGATTCGCCCACCACGGCCAGCGTCTCGCCGCGCGCGACCTCCAGATCCACGCCGTCGAGCGCGGTGAAGCGCCGTCGGCCAAGCAGCCCCCCAACGGGGTAGGAGCGCGTCACCCCGGCGACGCGCAGCAGCGGCGCGCCGGCGGGTGGGGGCCGCACCGCCAGGGGTGTGCGCGACGCGGCGACCATGTCCGCCAGCACCGCGGAGCCGGGCCGGTCGAGCAGCAGGCGGGCGGGCCCGTGCTCGACCACGCGCCCGCCATCGAGCACCGCCAGCCGATCGGCGATGCCCGCGACCAGCGCCAGATCGTGACTGACGAGCAACAGCGCCATGCCCCGCTCGCGCGCCAGCCCGGCGAGCAGGGCGACGATCCCCGCCTGCGCGATCGGATCGAGCGCGGCGGTGGGCTCGTCGGCGATCAGCAGCGCCGGGCCGGCGGCGATCGCGATGGCGACGCACACGCGCTGGCGCTGCCCGCCCGAGAGCGTGTGGGGGTAGCGATCGGGCGGCACGTCGAGCCCGACGCGCGCGAGCAGTGCGCGCACCTCGGCGGCGATCGCGGCGCGGCCGAGGCGCTGGTGGCGCGCGATCGTCTCGCCGATCTGGCGGCCGATCGTGAGCGCGGGATTGAGCGCGCTCGCCGGATCCTGGAACACCATGCCGACCCCGCCGCCGCGCACCTCGCCGAGCCGCGCCTCGTCCATCGCGGCGAGATCGGCGCCGCCGATGCGGACCGTGCCCGTCGCCCGCGCCGACGGCGGCAGCAGCGCGAGCGCGGCGGCGGCGAGCGTCGACTTGCCCGATCCGGACGGGCCGACCAGCGCGACGATCTCCCCCGCCGCGACCTGGAGCGAGACGTCGTCGAGCACGATCCGCGCGCCATAGCGCACGCTCAGCCGCTCGATCGCGAGCACGCTCATGCGTCGCTCCCCAGCCGCGCGCGCAGCGCGTCGCCGGCGAGGTTGAGCCCGAGCACGGTCGTCACGATCGCGAGCCCCGGCAGCACCACCAGCCGCGGCGCCACCCCGATCAAGGTCTGCCCGTCGGCGAGCATCCGCCCCCAGCTCGCCTGCGGCGGCTGCGCGCCGAGGCCGAGGAAGGACAGCCCCGCCTCGGCGATCAGCCCGAGCGAGAGCTGCACCGCCGCCTGCACGATCAGCGCGCCCGCGATGTTGGGCAGCACGTGCCCGGCGGCGATGCGCGCGTCGCCCTTGCCCGCGAGCCGCGCGGCGAGGATGAAGTCGCGCGTCCACATCGCGCGTCCCGCCGCGCGCGTCAGCCGCGCGAACACGGGGACGTTGAACAGCCCGATCGCGAGCGCGGCGCGGTCCGCCCCCGGCCCCGCCACCGCCACGATCAGCAGCGCCAGCACGAGCGCGGGAAAGGCGAACAGGATGTCCGCGCCGCGCGCGACCGTCTCGTCGATCCAGCCGGGCCGCACCGCCGCGAGCAGGCCGAGCGGGACCCCGCCCGCCAGCCCGATCAGCGTCGCCAGCGCCGCGACGCCGAGCGACGGCCGCGCGCCCGCCATCAGCATCGCGCACAGGTCGCGCCCGAGCTGGTCGGTGCCGAGCGGATGCGCCGCCGAGGGGGGGGCAAGCCGGTGCGCGATATCGAGCGCGGCGACGTCGTATGGGGTCCACACCAGCGACAGCAACGCCGCCGCCGTCACCAAGGCGACGATCGCCAGGTCGCCGATCCCGCCGCGCGTCATCAGCGCTGCCCGCGCAGGCGCGGATCGGCCAGCATCTGCGCGAGATCGATCAGCACGCTCGCCGCCACGGTCATGGCGACGAGCAGGATCGCCACCGCCTGGACGACGATCAGGTCGCGCCCGCCGATCGCCTGGAGCACCAGCCGCCCGATGCCGGGCAAATAGAACACCGTCTCGACGATCACCCCGCCCGCGAGCAGGAACGGGAATTGCAGCCCGATCACGGTGAGGATCGGTGCGGCGGCATTGGGCAGAGCATGACGCCGCAGGATCGTGCCCGCGCCCAGCCCCTTGGCGCGCGCGGTGCGGACATAGTCGCGCGCCAGCTCCGCCCCGAGCGCGCCGCGCGCGACGCGCGCGATCACCGCCGCCTGCGGCAGCGCCAGCGCGATCGACGGCAGCGCCAGCGCCGCGAGCGCGGGGCCCGCGCCTCCTTCCCAGCCGGGGAACCCACCCGCGCCGAACCAGCGCAGCCTGACCGAGAACACCAGCAGCAGCAGCATCGCCAGCCAGAAGCTCGGCAGCGCCAGCCCGAGGCGCGTGACGAGCGCGAGCGCGCGGTCGGTGACGCCGCCCGGCCGCCGCGCGCCGGCGAAGGCGGCGCTTAAGCCCAGCAGCACCGACAGCAGCATCGCCAGCCCCGCGAGCGGGAGCGACACCGCGAGACGCGGACCGAGCAGCGCGGCGACGGGCACGCGATAGGTGTAGCTCGTCCCCGCATCGCCGCGCAGCAGCCCCGCGACCCAGCCGAGATAGCGCGCGGGCAGCGAGCCCTGCAGGCCGAGCTCGGCGCGCAGCCCCGCCACCGCCGCCGGGCTCGCCTCCATCCCCATCATGAACTGCGCGGGATCGCCGGGCGCGAGCTGGACCAGCGCGAACACGATCAGGCTCGCGCCGAGCAAGGTCGCCGCCAGGATCGCCGCGCGCCGCGCCAGCCACGCCACCCCGGCGAGGCGCGCCAGCGCCACCGCTGCGACCACGAGCGCGAGCACCAGCGCCCCGCGCAGCCACGGCGAGGCTCCCCCCGCCGCCGCGTCGGCTCCGTCCGCGCCCGCGAACCGCACCGCCGCATAATCGACCGACTGGAGCGGGGTGTTGACCCACAGGTGCGTCAGCCGCGCGTCCGCCACGCGCAGGCGGGGGAATTGGAACAGGAAGCCGTTGACCGCATCCTCCGCGATCCGCCGCTGGATCGCGCCGAGCAAGGCGTGGCGCGCGGCCGGATCGGTGCTCGCCTTCAGCCGCGCGAGCAACGCGCGCACCGCCGTGCCGTCATAGCCGAAATAATAATCCCGCCGTCCGTAGATGTCGTAATCCGCGGGCTCGGCATGCGCGACGATCGTCATGTCATAGGCATGGCGCGCGAACACCTCGTCGAGCCATTGCGGCCATTCGACCGGCACGATCGCAACCTGGATTCCGATCGCGCGCAGCTGCGCGGCGACGATCTCGCCGCTGCGCCTGGCATAAGCCGGCGGCGGCAGCTTGAGCGTGAGCGCGAAGCCGTGGGGATAGCCCGCCTCCGCCAGTAGCGCGCGCGCGCGCCCCGGATCGTGCGGGTAAAGCCCGGTCAGGTCGACGTAATCGGGGCTTTGCGGAGGGAAGTGGCTGCCGATCGGCACGCCATAGCCGAACATCGCGCCGTCGATCACCGCGTGCCGATCGAGCGCGTAGGAGATCGCGCGCCGCACGCGCAGCGCGCGCAACGGCCCGCGCGAATTGTTGAGCACGAGGATCACCTCGCCCTCGCTCGGCGCGGTCGAGACGCGCAAGGCGGGATCGGCGCGCAATTGGGCGAGCTGCTCGGGCGCGGGATAATCGAGGAACAGATCGGCCTCGTGCGTCTTCGCCGCCGCATAGGCCGCCGCCGGATCGGCGATGAAGCGGAACTCGAGCGCGCGCAGCGCGGGCTCGGGCCCCCAATACCGATCGTTGCGCACCAATGTCAGCCGGTCGCCGCGCCGCCAACTCCCGTAGCGGAACGGCCCCGTCCCGACCGGGGCGGTGGCGAGCGTGTCGGCCGCGCGCGGCGGCACCATCGCGCAATCGCCCCAGGCGAGCAGCGTCGCCAGCCCCGCGTCGGGCGTGCGCAGGCGGATGCGCACCGCCAGCGGCCCGAGCGGCTCGACCGCCGCGATCTCCGACAGCGCCTGCGCCTGGGCGTTGGTCGATCCCGGCCGGGTCGCGCGCCGCAGGCTGAACGCGACGATGCGCGCGTCGAACGGCGTCCCGTCGTGGAAGCGCACGCCGCCGCGCAGGCGGAATACGTAGCTCAGCGCATCGGGCGCCATCGTCCACCCGGTCGCGAGCACCGGCACCGGCTGGCCCGTCGCGTCGAGCGTCGTCAGCCCCTCGAAAATCGTGCGGTAGGTCACCTCGTCGATCGCGGCGGAGGCGCCCGAGGTGGGATCGAGCGTCGGCGGCTCGAGCTGGAGCGCCACCACCAGCCGATCGCGCGCTATCCCCGGCGCCGCCACGAGCAGCAGCGCGCCCAGGGCGGCGAGCAGCGTGGCGACCCTCACGCACGCTCCTCGGCTAATGTGGATCGGCGATCATCGCGGTAAAATTGGCCTGCGCCGCGAGCCGGTCGCCGATCAGCGCGCGGCCCGCGAACTTGCACACCGTTGCGCGCTTCTGCACGAACTCGACCTCCAGCCGCAGCAGCACGCCCGGCTCGACCGGGACCCTGAACTTGGCCTCGTCGATCGCCATGAAATAGACGAGCTTGCCCGTGCCCGCGAGGCCGAGCGACTCGACCGCGAGCACGCCCGCCGCCTGCGCTAGCGCCTCGACGATCAGCACGCCCGGCATGATCGGGCGGCCGGGGAAATGGCCCTGGAAGAAGCCTTCGTTGATCGTCACCGCCTTGATCGCGCTGATCGATCGATCGGGCACCAATGCCTCGACGCGATCGACCAGCAGCATCGGGTAGCGATGCGGCAGCGCCGCCATCACGCGGACGATGTCGAGCGGCCCGAGCGCCGCGGGGGCCGCCCCCTCGGTCAAGGGATCAGCGGCCGGGGCCGGTCGGCGGTGCCTGACGCTGCGCCTGCTGACCGGGCTGCCATCCCGCGGGCGGGGTGATCGAGACGGTCTTCACCGTGGTGTTGAGCTGCGCGATCACGTCGTTGGTGATGTCCGCGTTGGGGCCCACCGCCATCACCGCGTCGGGCCGGACGAGGAGCGTGACCCCGCGCGCCTGCATCGCGGCGCGCACCGCGGCGTCGAGCTTGTCCGCCACCTGCTCCTGCGCATAGGCGCTCGGCCGCTGGAAGGGTTGCGTCAGCCCCGCGAGCTCGCGCGTGGCGGCATCGCGGCGCTGCTGGAACGCCTGCCCCTTGGTCTGGATCGTCGCCGGGGGAGTCGCGGGATTGGCCTGCAGCGTCTGCAATTCCTGCGCGAGCGGCTGGAGCTGCGCCTGCAGCGCCTGCTGGCGCGCATTGGCGGCATCGATCTGCGTCTTGTACTGCGCCTGGATCTGCGCGATCGCCGCCTTCATCGCGGCGGACTGGTCGACCGCCGCCTCCAGATTGGCGGTCGCGACCTGCGTGCCGGCGGTGGCCGCCTGAGCCTGCACGGCGACGGGCGCGGACAGGGCGAGCGGCGCCGCGATCACGACGGCGGTCATCAGCTTTGCGATTGTTCTCATTGGAAGGACGTCCCTACGTTGAAGGTGAAGAGCTTGGGATCATCGCCCGGATATTTCACCAGAGCCTTGGCGATGTCGATGCGGAACGGCCCGAACGGCGAGTTCCAGTTGATGCCGATGCCGACCGAGACGCGCGGCTTGGGGGTGTTGCCCAGGAACTCCTCCTGGAAGCCGGGGATGGTGGTTCCGTTCGGCGTGAACCCGGAGGGACACGGCGTCCCGGGCGCCAGGCCCGTGATCGGGGTGGCCGTGGTGCCGTCGGCATTGGTGGCGGTCGCGTTGCACGTCCGGTTGCCCGTCGCGTCCAGCACCTCGCGGAATTGGCCCGCCGCGGGCACGTTCTGGGTGAGCGGCTGCTTGACGCCGAACACCGACCCCAAATCGGCGAAGATCGAGGGACGGATGCCCAGCTCGCGCGCGCCCGCGCCGAGCGGAAGCTGCAGCTCGAGCTTGCCGAAATAATAAGCGCGTCCGCCGAGCGAATCGTCGCTCGCGTCCTTGCGCACCAGATCGAGCGTGTTGTCGCTGTTATACGGGTGGCGCAGCACGCGCGGGCCGACGCCGCGGATGTCGAAGCCCGCGAAATCGGGCTCGCCCAGGAACCAGCGATCGGTCAGCCGCACCTTGTCCTGGCCCGGACCGGGATCGCCCTCCAGCGACTGGACGTAGCCGCCCTCGGCATTGGCCGAGAGCGTGAAGCCGTGGATGCCCCAATATTTGTGCGCCTCCGCCTTGGTGCGGATGTAGCGGACGCTGCCGCCCAGGCCGGCGAAATCCTGGCTGAACACCGCGCGCTGCCCGCGCGTCGGGTGGATGCGGTCGTTGAGATTGTCGAACACGAGGCTGTAGCCGACCGACGAGGTCACGCGCGTGCCGATCGCGTCGCACAGATAGCGCCCGGCCAGCAACGGATCGCACCGCAGCGTTCCCGTCGGATCGAGCGTGCCGTCGGGCAGGTAGGCCGAATAGAAGCTGTCCTTGTTGAGCGACACCTTGTCCTGGCTGAGGCCGTAGCGCAGCGCCAGGCTCCAGAATTCGGTGAGCGGCACCCCGGCGCGGATCTGGAAGCCGAGCGTGGTCTGGTCATAGGTGGTGTTGCGGTTGTCGTTCACATAGTTGAACGAATTATAGTCGCGCCGGAACACGTCGCCGCCGACCGCGATGTTGTGGTCGAACAGATAGGGTTCGGTGAAGCCCAGGTCGACCGATTTTGAATAGACCGAATAATCGACGCTGGCGCGGATTTCCTGGCCCTTGCCCATGAAGTTGGACTGGCTGATCGAGAGGCTGACGATGAACTTTTCGAGGCTGGAATAGCCCGCCGATACCTGGAGCTGCCCGGTCGGCTTCTCCTCGACGTTCGCCTCGAGCAGGACCTGATCGGCCGCGGCGCCCTGCTTCTGCGAAATCTCGAGCTTGTCCTGGAAGAAGCCCAGGCTCTGGATGCGATCGCGCGAGCGCTTGACGCGGAAGCCGTTGAACGCGTCGCCCTCGGCCAGGCGGAACTCGCGCCGAATGACCTTGTCGCGCGTCACCGTATTGCCGTTGATCGACACCTGCTGGACGTAGGTGCGCGGCGTGGTGCCGATGCGGAAGGTCACGCCCATCGTGTGCGTGTCCTTGTCGCGCTCGAAATTGGGGCGCGTGTCGGCGAAGGTATAGCCGAGCAGGCCGGCGGTCTCGTTGAGGCTGTCGACCGTATCCTCGACCGTCTTGGCGTTGTACCAATCGCCCTTCTTCATGTGGATGAGGTATTCGACGTCCTTGGGCTTCAGGTCGCGGATGTCGCTCTCGACCTTGACGTCGCCGAACTTGTAGCGCGCGCCCTCGTCGACGACGTAGGTGATGATGAAGTCGCGCTTGTCGGGGGTGAGCTCCGCCACCGCCGAGACCACATGGAAATCGGCATAGCCCTGCGTCAGGTAGAATTGGCGCAGCTTCTGCTGGTCGTAGGCCAGCCGGTCGGGATCGTAGCTCGTCCCGCCGGAGAAGATGTGCGTCAGGCCGGTGGTCTTGGTCGCCATCTCCGAACGCAGGCGGCTCGCCTTGAAATGCTGGTTGCCGATGATGTTGATGCGCAGCACGCGGCTCTTGGCGCCCTCGTGGATCTCGAAGATGATGTCGACGCGGTTCTGGTCGAGCAGCACCATCTTGGGCTCGACCGTGGCGGCGTAGCGGCCCTGGCGCTTGTACAATTCGATGATGCGCGCGACGTCGGCGCGCGCCTTGGAGCGCGTGAAGATCTCGCGCGGCGCGAGCTTGATCTCGGGCCGCAGCTTCTCTTCCTTGATGCGCTTGTTACCCTCGAGCACGATGCGGTTGATCACCGGGTTCTCGCGCACCTGGAGCACGATGTTGCCCGTGTCCGCGCCCGCGATCGTCACGTCGGCGAACAGCTCGGACGCGTAGAGGTCCTTGAGCGCCTGATCGAGCGACTCGCGCGTATAGGCGTCGCCCGCGTGCAGCTTGATGTACGAACGGACGGTGTCCGCCTCCAGCCGCTGGCTGCCCGTGACGCTGATCGACTTGATCACGCCCGATCCGGGCTGGGGCGGCACGGGCGCGGTCGCGCTGTTCGGTGCGGGCGGAGCCGTGGGCGCCTGCGCGAGCAGCGGCATGCCCGCCAGTGCGGTGCCGATCATGAGCGCGGGGACGAGCCGCGTTCGGGCACGCCGCCCACCGCCGTAATCGAATTCCGCCACGCGTCCCCGCCCTTCACCAAATACATCGAGCCGGGGCACCGAACCGGCGGCCTCCCCTGCCCTATCGCCGTCAGCCGATCAAGCCGGCAAGCTTCTGCCACAGCCCGAACGACGCCAGATCGTTGACCGTCACGAACAGCATGAAGCCGAGCAGCAAAGCGAGACCTGAACGAAACGCCCATTCCTGGGCGCGCGCCGGCAGCGGACGGCGGCGCACCCCCTCGACCAGATAGAAGAGCAGATGGCCGCCATCGAGCGCGGGGATTGGCAAGAGGTTGATGAATCCAAGGTTAATCGAGATCAGCGCCATGAAGTTGATCAGCGGCAGCAGCCCCATCGACACCGTCTCGCCCGAGAATTGCGCGATGCGCAGCGGGCCCCCCAGTTCCTTGGCCGAACGCTCGCCGCCGACGATCTGCCCGATCAGATCGACCATCGTGCGCACCGTGTCCCACGTCGCCGTCACCGCCGCCGCGATCGTTCCGACCGGCCCGAGCCGCGTCTGCACGGGCATGCCCGGCATCACGCCGAGCAGCCCGTGCTCGATGCGGTTGCCGGCGCGATCGAAGTCGACGACCTTGTGCGGAACGACGGGCAGCGAAACGGCGCGGCCTCCGCGGTCGACGTCCATCACAATGTGCTGGCCCGGCCGCAGGAAGACCATCTCCTTGACCTTCTCGAAGCTCTCGACCGAGCGGCCGGCGATCGCGACGATGCGGTCGCCGGCACGCAATCCCGCCTCGGCCGCCGCGGAGCGCGGCAGCACCTGCGCGATCACGGCGGGCGTGCTCGGCACGCCATAAGCGGCGAAGAAGCCCGCGAAGATCGCGATCGCGACGAGGAAATTGGTCGCCGGCCCCGCCGCGACGACGAGGAAGCGCTGCCACACCGGCTTGGCCTGGAACGTGCGCGCGCGCTCCGCGGGCGGCAGGCGCAGCCATGCGGGATCGGGCTCGCTCGTCGGCCCCATGTCGCCCGCGAACTTGACATAGCCCCCGATCGGCAGCGCCGAGACCTGCCAGCGCGTGCCGCGCCGGTCGGTCCAGCCGAACAGCTCGCGCCCCATACCGATCGAGAAGACGTCCGCCTTGATCCCGAACGCGCGCCCGGCGAGATAATGGCCGAGTTCGTGCACGAAGATCAGCGGGCCGACCACGGTGATAAAGCCGAGGATCGACAGCAGGATAGCCGGCATATGCATTACGCTGTCTGAAGCTCCGTCGCCGCCTGGGCCGCCGCGCGCGCCGCGCCGTCGACGACCAGCACGTCGTCGATCGAGGCGGGCGCGGGCGGGTCGTAGCGCTCAAGGGCTTTCGCCACGATGAAGGGGATGTCGAGGAAGCCGATCCGGCCGCCGAGAAAGGCCGCGACCGCGACCTCGTTGGCGGCGTTGAGGATGGCGGGGCGCGCGCCGCCCGCCGCGAGCGCGTCCATCGCCAGCCGCAGCGCGGGGAAGCGCTCGTGATCCGGCTCCT
>CAXUGZ010000005.1:0-3251 GCA_964250685.1 uncultured Sphingomonadaceae bacterium | reverse complement strand
CGACGCGCGCCAGATCGAGCGGCGCGCACGGCGTCTCCATTCGCTCGGGCCAGGCGAGCGTGTGCGCGATCGGGGTGCGCATGTCGGGGGTGCCGAGCTGCGCCAGCACCGATCCGTCGATATATTCGACCATCGAGTGCACCACCGATTGCGGATGGACCAGCACCGCCAGCCGCTCGTGCCCTACCGGGAACAGATGGTGCGCCTCGATCAGCTCGAGCCCCTTGTTCATCAGGCTCGCCGAATCGACCGAGATCTTGGCCCCCATCGACCAGTTGGGATGCTTGACCGCCTGCGCGGGGGTGACGCGCGCCATGTCCTCGCGGCGCCAGGTGCGGAACGGGCCGCCGCTGGCGGTGAGGATCACGCGGCGGACGCGCGCGGGATCGTCGTGTGGGAAGCATTGGAACACCGCATTGTGCTCCGAATCGACGGGCAGCAGGGTCGCGCCCGCGGCCCGCGCGGCGCCCGTCATCAGCGCGCCCGCGGAGACGAGCGATTCCTTGTTGGCGAGCGCCACGGTGCGTCCCTGCGCGATCGCCGCCATCGTTGGGCGCAGGCCGGCGGTGCCGACGATCGCCGCCATCGTCCAATCGGCGCCGAGCGCGGCCGCCTCGACGATCGCGCCCTCGCCCGCCGCGGCCGCGCAGCCGCTCCCGGCGAGCGCATCGGCGAGCGCGCCGTGCAGCGCCGCATCGCCGATCACCGCCAGCCGCGCGCGCGTGCGCCGCGCGGCGGCGGCGAGCCCGGCGACATCACGCTGCGCGGTCAGCGCGAGCAGTTCGAACCGCTCGGGCTGGCGCTCGACCAGGTCGAGCGTCGAGGTGCCGACCGATCCGGTCGCGCCGAGGATCGTGACGCTGCGCCGCATCGTCACAGGCTCCCGTTGGCGGCGATCGCGGCGACCAAAGTCGCGACCGGTAACAGCCCGTCGACGCGGTCGAGCACGCCGCCATGCCCGGGCAGCAGCCGCCCCGAATCCTTGACCCCCGCGCGCCGCTTCAGCGCGCTCTCGGCCAGGTCGCCCGCCTGCGCCACCACCGCCAGCGGCGCGCCGAGCCACCACGTCGCCACCGGCAGATGCCCCGCCGCGCCGATCAGCGCGCCGACCGCGCCCGCCGCGACCATTCCGCCGATCAGCCCGGCCCAGGTCTTGGCGGGGCTGATCGCGGGGGCAAGCTTAGGACCGCCGATCGCGCGCCCGGCGAAATAGGCGCCGATATCGGTCGCCCATACGATCGCCAGCGTCCACAAGGCGAGCAGCACGCCGCGCGGCTGGTCGCGCAGATACAGCAGCGCGATCGCGGCGAGCCCAACATAGGCGATCCCCAGCGCGACCGCGCCGCAGCGCGGCACCATCGCCAGCAGCAGGGCGGCGATCAGCAGCAGCGCCACGCTCGACCGGTCGGTGCCCCACATACCGGGCGCCGCGCTCGCCAGGCCGCCCGCGAGCACCACAAGCGCGAGCGCGAGCGCCAGCCGCCCCGCGCCGACCAGCGCGCCCCATTCGATGAGCGCCACCAACGCCACCGCCGTCAGCAGCGCCCACAGCAAAGCGCCGCCGAGCCACACCGCGCCGATCGCGACGATCCCCGCGGCCACGCCGACCAGCACGCGCGTGCCAAGCTCGGACCGGGCGCGCGCCGTCGCCACCGCCTCAGCGCCCGCCATAGCGCCGGTCGCGGCGGGCGAACTCGGCCAGCGCCGCCTCGAGCGCGGCACGGTCGAAATCGGGCCAGAGCGTGTCGACGAACATCAGCTCGGCATAAGCGGCCTGCCACAGCAGGAAGTTCGACAGCCGTTCCTCGCCCGAGGTGCGGATGATAAGGTCGAGCGGGGGCAAAGCGTGCGTGTCGAGCCGCCGCTCGATCGCGTCCGCGTCGATCGTCTGCGGATCGAGCGTGCCCGCGCGCGCCTCCTCGGCAAGTCCGCGGACCGCGCGCACGAGCTCGTCCTGCGCGCCATAGTTGAGCGCAACCGCCACCTCGATCCGACAATTGCCCGCGGTGCGCGCGCACGCCGCGTCCAGATCGGCGACGATGTCGGGCTCGAGCCGCCGCCAGTCGCCGATCAGGTGGAGGCGCGCGCCGTTGCGGTCGATCTCGTCGATCTCGCGCAGCAGATAGTGGCGCAGCAGCCCCATCAAATCGGCGATCTCACTCTGCGGCCGGCGCCAATTCTCCGACGAGAAGGCGTAGAGCGTCAGCGCCTCGATGCCGAGCTCGGCCGCGGCGCGGATCGTGCGGCGCACCGCCTCCATGCCCGCGCGATGCCCCGCGATGCGCGGCAGCATGCGCCGCTTGGCCCAGCGCCCGTTGCCGTCCATGATGATCGCGACATGGCGCGGCAGCGCGCCGCCGCCGCCCGCGGGAACGATCGCCGAAGGCGCCGGCGCGCTCACTTGCCCAGAATTTCCTTTTCCTTGGCGGCGGCGGACTGGTCGAGATCGGCGATCGTCGTGTCGGTGAGCTTCTGCACCTCGCCCTCGCGGCGCTTGCGCTCGTCCTCGCTGATCTCGCCCTTCTTCTCGTCGGCCTTGAGCGCGTCCATGCCGTCGCGGCGGACGTTGCGCACCGCGATGCGCGCCTTTTCGGCATATTGGCCGGCGAGCTTGGCAAGCTCCTTGCGCCGCTCCTCGGTCAGGTCGGGGATCGGGATGCGCAGATTCTGCCCGTCGACGATCGGATTGAGCCCAAGCCCCGCCGAGCGGATCGCCTTGTCGACCGGGCCGACGTTCGACCGATCCCAGATCTGCACCGCGAGCATGCGCGATTCGGGGGTGGTGACGGTGGCGATCTGGTTGAGCGGCATATGGCTGCCATATACCTCGACGGTCACGGTATCGAGCAGGCTGGTCGACGCGCGCCCGGTGCGCAGCCCCTGGAGGTCGTGCCTGAGCGCGTCGGCCGCCCCCGCCATGCGACGCTCGAGATCGGCCTTGTTGTACTGGGCCATCGGCTTATTCCTCTTGATTGCGGACGATCGTCGCCGTCCCCTGCCCGTTGAGCACGTGCGCCAGATTGCCCTGCTCGCGGATGTTGAACACCGCGATCGGAATATCGTTGTCGCGGCACAAGGCAACCGCGCTCGCGTCCATCACCTTCAGATCATCGGAGAGGACGCGGCTGAAACTCACTGATTCGTAACGCTTTGCGTGCGGAACGAGCTTGGGATCGGCATCGTACACGCCGTCGACCGAAGTACCCTTGAACAGGGCATCGCACTTCATCTCGGCGGCGCGCAGCGCGGCG
>CAXUGZ010000004.1:20609-23386 GCA_964250685.1 uncultured Sphingomonadaceae bacterium | reverse complement strand
TGCTCTATCCGTTCGCGCGCGTGAACCGGCGGGCAGGCGGGATCGCGGCGGCGGCGGGCGGGTGCCTGCTCGTGCGGCGCGCGGCGTTCGCGCGCGCGGGCGGGCACGCGGCGATCGCGCACGCGATCATCGACGATTGCGCGATGGGGAAGCTGATGAAGCGCCAGGGGCCGATCCGCCTGTCGCTAACGCGCCGCGCGCGCAGCATCCGGCCTTATGGCGGCTGGCGCGCGATCGGGGCGATGATCGCGCGATCGGCCTATGCCCAGTTGCGCTACTCGCCGCCGCTGCTGGCGGCGACGCTGGCGGGCATGGGCGTGCTCTATCTGGTCCCGCCGCTCGCCGCATTGTTCACGCACGGGCTTGCACGATGGATCGGGCTCGCCGCATGGGGCGCGATGGCGCTCGCCTTCCAGCCGATGCTGCGCTTCTACCGCGCGTCACCTTTGTGGGGCGTGGCGCTGCCGGGGATCGCGTGCTTCTACGGCGGCGCCACGATCGCCTCGGCGCTGCGCCACTGGCAGGGGCGCGGGGGAATGTGGAAGGGGCGCGCGCAGGCGCGGCTGCAGCGATGAGCGCGCGGGCCGCCGATCTCGCCTCGGGCAAGGGCCATCGCGACGAGAACTTCCCGGTCGCCTCGCTCCTGATCCGCCCGCGCCACCGCCCGCCGATCATGGCCTTTTATCTGTTCGCGCGCGCCGCCGACGACATCGCCGACAATCCCGCCGCCTCCGAAGACGCGAAGCTCGCCGCGCTGGAGGCGATGCGCGCCACCTTGCTGGGCGAGCGCGACGCCGAGCCCACCGCCGAGGCGCTGCGCACCGCGCTCGCCGAGCGCGCGCTCGATCCCGCCCACCCGCTCGACCTGCTCAAGGCCTTCCGCCGCGACGTGACCAAGCGCCGCTACGCCGATTGGGGCGAGCTGATCGACTATTGCCGCCTCTCGGCGATGCCCGTCGGGCGCTTCGTGCTCGACGTGCATGGCGAGGACCGCGCCTTATGGCCCGCCAACGACGCGCTGTGCGCCGCGCTCCAGATCATCAACCACCTCCAGGATTGCGCAACCGATTACCGCGCAATCGACCGCGTCTACCTGCCGCGCGACATGCTCGCCGCCGCCGGAGCGCGCGTGGAGGAGCTGGCCGAGCCGCGCGCCTCGCCGCCGCTCCGCTCGGTCATCGCCGACATGGCCGCGCGCTGCGAAGACCTGCTCGCCCGATCGGCCGGGTTCGCCGGCGCGATCGCCGACACGCGACTCGCGCTGGAAGTCGCGGTGATCCGGCGCCTCGCGGTCGACCTCGCCGCGCGGCTGAAGGAGCGCGATCCGCTGGCGGAACGCGTCGTTCACCGCAAGACGCAGGCGCTGGGGCTTGCGGTGGGGGCGGTGATGGGGCGATGGCTGGGACGATGACCGCCGCCGCCGCCAATCCCGCCGTGCGCAGCTCCTTCTATGCGGGCATGCGCGTGCTGCCGCGTCCCGAGCGCGACGCGATGTACGCGATCTACGCCTTCGCGCGCGCGGTCGACGACATCGCGGACGATCTGGGCGGCGACCGCGCCTCACGCGCCGCCGCGCTCGATGCGTGGCGCGCCGATATCGCCGCGCTCTACGCCGGCAAGCCCGGCGGACGCGCCGCGTTCCTCGGCCCCGCGGTCCGCCGCTTCGGGCTGGCGCGCGCCGATTTCGAGGCGGTGATCGACGGCATGGCGATGGATGTCGCGCGCGACATATGCTGGCCGCGCCACGCCGAGCTCGATCTCTATTGCGACCGCGTCGCCTCGGCGGTGGGGCGGCTGTCGGTGCGCGTGTTCGGGATGGAGGAGGATCCCGGGCTCGCGCTCGCGCACCATCTCGGCCGCGCGCTCCAGCTCACCAACATCCTGCGCGACATCGACGAGGATGCCGCGATCGGGCGCGTCTACCTGCCGCGCGAGGCGATCGAGGCGGCGGGGATCGCGGTCGGGCGGATCGACCGCGTGATCGGCGATGCGCGCATCGATCAGGTCGCGCACGGCCTCGCCGCCGAGGCGCGGCTACATTTCGACCGGTCGGCCGCGATCCTCGAGGCGCGCCCACGCGGGCATCTGATCGCGCCGCGGCTGATGGCGGGCGCCTATGCCGAGCTGCTCCGCCGCATGACCGCCGCCGGCTGGGCGCCCCCGCGCCGCCGCGTGCGGCACAACCGCCTCGCCCTGCTGTGGATGCTCGTGCGGCTGCGCCTCGCCCGTTGACCGTGCGGCGCGCGCATGTCGTCGGCGCGGGGCTCGCGGGCCTGAGCGCCGCCATCCGGCTGACCGAGGCGGGCTATCGCGTCACCCTGTCCGAGGGCGCCGCGCATGCCGGCGGGCGCTGCCGATCGTATCGGGATCCGCAGCTGGGCCTGACGATCGACAACGGCAACCATCTCGTGCTGAGCGGCAATCGCGCGGTCGCGGCCTATCTGGCGGCGATCGGCGCCGCGCAGGGGCTGAGCGGCCCGGAGGAGGCGCGCTTCCCCTTCGTCGATCTCGCCGGCAGCGCGCGCTGGACCGTGCGCCCCAATGCCGGGCGCATCCCCTGGTGGGTGCTAGCGCGCGCGCGCCGCGTGCCCGGCACCAAAGCGGCGGACTATCTCGCGCTGCGGCGCCTGATCGGTGCGCGCGCCGACCGGCGGATCGGCGATCTGGTGCCGACGCGCGGGCGGCTGTGGGAGCAGCTGCTGGAGCCGCTGTTCGTCTCGGCGCTCAACACGCCCGCCGCGACCGCGTCGGCGCGGCTGGCGGGGGCGATCGTCGCC
>CAXUGZ010000004.1:0-20599 GCA_964250685.1 uncultured Sphingomonadaceae bacterium | reverse complement strand
CTACGGCGTCCCGCTCGATCGTACTCCCTGACGGCCGGCGCCTGCGCGCGATCGAGCCGCGCGACGGCCGCGCCGCCGCGCTGACCTTCGCCGACGGCGTCGAGGCGGTCGCGCCCGGCGAGCCGGTGGTGCTGGCGGTGCCGAGCTGGACCGCCGCCGAGCTCCTGCCCGGCCTGTCGGTACCGAGCGAGCACCACGCCATCGTCAACGCGCATTTCGCCTGGGTCCCGCCCGCCGGGACCGAGCCGATCACCGGGCTGATCGGCGGCACGGCCGAATGGCTGTTCGCCTTTCCGGACCGGCTTTCCACCACCACCAGCGCCGCCGACCGGCTCGACGGCGTCGACCGCGAAACGCTGGCGCGGACCATCTGGGGCGAGGTTTCGGCGGTGCTCGGCAGCGACGCCCCCCTGCCCCGCTGGCAGATCGTGCGCGAGCGGCGCGCCACCTTCGCCGCCACGCCCGCGCAGGATGCGCTGCGCCCCGGCGCGGCGACGAGCCTTGCCAATCTGTGGCTGGCGGGCGACTGGACGCAGACGGGGCTGCCCGCGACGATCGAAGGCGCGCTCCGCTCCGGCGAGACCGCCGCCCAGCTTGCGACGAGGACCGTGTGACCCCCTCCCCCGCCACCCTTTCGCCCCCGCCCGCGCTCGACCGGGTGATCGCCCGCGCCGCCGACGCGCTTGCCGACGCGCAGCGCGCCGACGGCCATTGGCTGTTCGAGCTTGAGGCCGACGCCACCATCCCGGCGGAATATATCCTGCTGCGCCATTATCTGGGCGAGCCCGACGATCGCGCGCTCGAGGCGGGGATCGGCCGCTATCTGCGCCGCATCCAGGCGCCGCATGGCGGCTGGAGCCTGTTCCACGACGGCGGCTTCGATCTCTCGGCGACGGTCAAGGCCTATTACGCGCTCAAGCTGATCGGCGACGATATCGACGCGCCGCACGTGGCGCGCGCGCGCGCGAAGGTGCTCGCCGCCGGGGGCGCGGGCGCGGTCAACGTGTTCACGCGCATCCAGCTGGCGCTGTTCGGCGCGGGGCCGTGGGCGACCGTGCCGACGATGCCGCCCGAGATCATCCTGCTGCCGCGCCGCTTCCCGATCCACCTCTCCAAGATGTCCTATTGGGCGCGCACCGTGATCGTGCCCCTGCTGGTGCTGCAGTCGCTGCGCCCGCTGGCGCGCAACCCGCGCGGGGTGCGCGTGGACGAGCTCCACGTGCGGGGCCGCCCTCGCTTCGCGCGCGCCGCCAAGGGCAAGCGGCTGTGGACGCACGGCTTCGCCGCGCTCGACGCGGGGCTCAAGCTGTTCGACACCCGGTGGCCGCGCAAGCTGCGCGCGCGCGCGATCCAGGCCTGCGTCGATTTCGTCGTCGAGCGGCTCAACGGCGAGGACGGGCTCGGCGCGATCTATCCGGCGATGGCGAACAGCGTGATGATGTTCGACGCATTGGGCTATGCGCCCGATCATCCGCACCGCGCGCTCGCGCGCCGCGCGGTCGAGAAATTGCTCGTGCGCCGCGCGGACGGGGAGATCTATTGCCAGCCGTGCGTCTCGCCGGTGTGGGACACCGCGCTCGCCGCGCAGGCGATGCTGGAGATGGGCGAGGATGATTCCGCCATGCGCGCGCTCGACTGGCTGAAGCCGCTCCAGGTGCTCGACGTGAAGGGCGATTGGGCGGACGAACGGCCGCACGTCCGTCCCGGCGGGTGGGCGTTCCAATATGCCAACGCGCATTATCCCGATCTCGACGACACCGCGGTGGTGGTGATGGCGATGGACACCGCGCGCCAGCGCGGGCGCGCGGGCTATGATGAGGCGATCGCGCGCGGGCGCGAGTGGGTGCTCGGGCTGCAGAGCAAGGATGGCGGCTGGGGCGCGTTCGACGCGGACAATGCGTACCATTATCTCAACGACATTCCCTTCGCCGATCACGGCGCATTGCTCGATCCGCCGACCGCCGACGTGACCGCGCGCTGCGTGTCGATGCTGGCGCAGCTGGGGGAGCCCGACGATCGGCCCGCGATCGAGCGCGGCCTGGCTTGGCTGGAGCGCGACCAGCATCGCGACGGCAGCTGGTGGGGCCGCTGGGGGGTGAACCACATCTACGGCACCTGGTCGGTGCTGTGCGCGCTCAACGTCGCGGGCGTCGATCCCGCAGCGCCGATGGTGCGCCGCGCGGTGGGATGGCTGGAGGTGATCCAGAACGAGGACGGCGGCTGGGGCGAGGGCTGCGATTCCTATGCGCTCGACCGGACCTGCCACACCCCCGCCCCCTCGACCGCCTCGCAGACCGGCTGGGCGCTGCTCGGCCTGATGGCGGCGGGCGCGGTCGACGGCGGCGCGGTGGCGCGCGGGATCGCGTGGCTGGAGGTGAACCAGGCGGCGGACGGGCTGTGGCCGCAGGACCATTATACCGGCGGCGGCTTCCCGCGCGTCTTCTACCTGCGCTATCACGGCTATCCGAAGTATTTCCCGCTCTGGGCGCTGGCGCGCTATCGCCGGCTCGCGCGCGGCACCCTCAAGCGCCCGCCGGAGGGGATGTGAGCAACGCAATCTCCCTCTCCCCTTCAGGGGTTCGTTGCGTAATTCCGGAAACCACACCTCTCTCCGTCATGCCGGACTGGTTCCGGCATCCACGGTCCAGCAAGATCAACGGCTTGAGGGTTTGCGGCACAGTGGACCCCGGCCTTCGCCGGGGTGACGGCTATATTTCGCAACGGTTCCCCTCAGGGGAGAGGGCTTGATGAAGCCCATCCTGGTCGCGACCGGCTTCACGCGCGAGGCGCGCACGATCGCCGATCCGGGCGTCCTCGCGATCGCCGGGGGAGGCGTGGCGGCCAATCTGGAGCGCGCGCTCGACGCCGCCGCCGGGCGCGGCGCCGCCGGGATCATCAGCTTCGGGCTCACCGGCGGACTGGCGGATGGGCTGGCGATCGGCGATTGGGTGATCGGCGACCGCATCGCCGGCACGGTCGCGCTGGAGACCGACCGCGCCTGGACGCATGCGCTCGCCGCGCGCCTGCCCCGCGCGCGGATCGGCGCGTTCTTCGCCGACGGCCGCATGATCGACACCGTCGCCGAGAAGCGCGCGCTCGGCGTGCGCCACGACGCGCTGGCGGTGGACATGGAGAGCCACGTCGCCGCCCGCGTGGCGCAGGCGCATGGCCTGCCCTTCGCGATCGCGCGCATCGTCTCGGACGAGGTCGGCCACCTCCTCCCCCACGCGATCACGGTCAGCATGCGGCCCGACGGCGGGCTGCACGCGGCGGCGATGATGAAGTCGCTCGCCGCCAATCCGCGCCAGATCGGCGACGTGACCAGGACGATGGCGAGCTTCGCCAAGGGGTTTGCCGGGCTCAAGGCGGGGGTGCGGCGGCTCGCGCCGAGGATGGCCTTCCCCGGGTGAAGCGGGCCGACGGCGCGCCGGCGAACTTGCCTCGCCGGTCGGACGCTGCTTTGGGGGGCGCGCATCTCTCCCAAGGAGCCAGCGTGGTTGCTCACGATCGTCTCGTAATGGCCGCGCTTGCCGCCGCGCTGCTGGTGTCGGAGGGCGCGATCGCCGCGGCCCCGGATACCCCGGGCGCAGGCGCGCCGGGCCTGGGCGACATCGTCGTCACCGCGCAGCGCCGCCGCCAATCGGCGCAGGAGGTCGGGATCGCGCTCGACGTGCTGTCCGGCGACACGCTCGCGAAGCGCGGCGTGACGAATATCGTCGCGCTGCAATATCAGACGCCGAGCTTCGAGATCACGCCGGCGTTCGGCGGCGGCCAGCCGCAATTCCGCCTGCGCGGCGTGGGGTTCGAGGATTATGCCACCAACAACACGCCCACGGTCGGCATCTATGTCGACGAGGTGGCCTATCCGGTGCCAGTGATGACCCAAGGCGTGCTGTTCGATCTCGCGCGCGTCGAGGTGCTGCGCGGGCCGCAGGGCACGCTCTACGGGCGCAACACCACCGGCGGCGCGGTCAACTTCATCACCAACCAGCCGACCGACACCTTCGCCGCCGGCGCGACGCTCGAATATGGCCGCTTCGGGCTGCTCGACACCCAGGGCTATGTCTCGGGACCGATCACCGACACGCTCAGGTTCCGCCTCGCGGGCACGACCGAACAGGGCGGCGGCTTCCAGCGCAACCGCGCGACCGGCCAGGAGCTCGGCGACGCCGACAAGCTGTTCGGCCGCGGACTGCTCGCGTGGAGCCCCTCCGCCGATGTCGACGTGACGCTCAACTTCCACGGCGGACGCGACCGTTCGGAGAATATCGGCCTTTATCTGTTCGACGCTTTCAAGACGAGGAACGGCGCGGGCCCGACGATTCCCGCCGACGACTATCGCGAAACCGGCTGGGGCTTCTCGCCCGCTTATGCCGCGCTCACCGGCACGAGCGCCGATGCCAAGCCGCATCGCCGCAACGCCAGCTACGGCACCAGCCTCACCGCGCAGGTCACCGTGGCGCCGACGGTCAAGCTCACCAGCATCACCGCCTACGATCATCTCCGCCGCCGCGAATATGACGATTGGGACGCGTCGGCGAGCCACGAATCGGACACCTTCTGGGGCAGCAGGATCGGCGTGTTCTCGCAGGAGCTGCGCCTGTCCTCGGTCGCCGCCGGGCGGCTCGCCTGGGCCGCGGGCGCGTATTATTCGCGCCAGACGATCGGCGAGACCTTCATCACCGACTTCACCGACAGCCTCGGCTTCTTCACCGACACGAGCTATCGCCAGAAGGCGCATTCGATCAGCGGCTTCGGCCAGGTCGAATACAAGCTCACCGACCGGCTCACGCTGATCGCGGGCGGCCGCTACGAGGACGAGAAGCGCATCCTGCGCGGCTTCGCGACCCGGATCATCCTGCCGACCGCGTCCTTCCCCACCTTCACCGGGGGGGATCGCGACCAGAAGCTCGACACGTGGAGCGGCAAGGCGGGCGTCGAATATCAGCTCCAGCCGCAACTCCTGCTCTACGCCAGCGCCAGCCGCGGGGTGAAGTCGGGCGGGTTCACCGTCTACAACTCGCCCAGCGCGCGCGAGATCAACGCCTTCGATCCCGAGACGCTGTACGCCTATGAAGCCGGGTTCAAGGCGGGCATCGCACGCGGGGTGCGGCTGAACGCGTCGGGCTTCTACTATGATTATCGCAACCAGCAGGTGCTCGGCCTGATCGTCGATCCGGCGGTGGGCGCGGTCGGCAAGATCAACAACGCGCCGAGATCGCGGATCTTCGGCGGCGAGGTGGAGGTCGAGCTCGCGCCCACGTCGCGGCTGCGGATCACGCAGTCGCTCGGCTACAAGAACGGCGAGTATCTGCGCTACGACGATGTCGACGCGAGCACGGTGCGGCTCGTGAACGGCGCCTACGTCGCCGATACGGTCAGCTTCAGGGGGCGCCACCTGCCGTTCGCCGAGTGGAGCTACCAGGGTTCGGGCAGCTACACGCTGCCGCTCGGCGGGGATTACCAGCTCCTCGCCGAGGGCGATTACAGCTACCGCGATTCGACGCCCAATTTCCTTGGGCCCGCCTTCACGATCAAGCGCTTCTGGCTGGCCAACGCCAATCTGACCTTCGGCCCGCGCGACGGCGCGTGGTCGGTCGGGCTGTACGGCCGCAACATCTTCGGCGAGAGATACGACCTCACCCGCAACTATTTCCTCCCCGCCGCCAGGATCGCATCGCCCGGACGGCCGGCAAGCTACGGCGTGCGTTTGGGGTTCAGCCTGTAGCGAAAGTCGGCCGGCGTTTCGTTCCGGTCGGGAAAATGGCTTAAATCTCCAATACAGCCCGTTCCTTCCGCTCCTAACGTCGGCCTGCACGATGGTGCTGGTAGAGCGGAGGGAGAGCGTATCATGATCAAGCGGGGGATGATAATTGCGGCGGCATGTTCGGTCGGGTGCGCGTTGGCGGCTCCGGTGTCGGCGGCCAATGTCGATCTGGTGACGAACGGCACCTTCAGCGCCGGCAACACCGGCTTTGCTTCGACCTTTCATTACGAAGTGCAGACGGCGCCGGGCGCCTATTACATCCAGACTGGGGCGGACCACACCACCGGCACGGGACAGTTTATGACGCCCGACGCGGGCGGTTCGGGCGATCCGGTGGCGGACAACCAGTATTTCTGGCAGGAGTCGTTCGCGGTCGCGCAGAACAGCGACTATACGTTCAGCGCCTATGTGCGCCTCGCCAACTATTCGCCGACGCTGGTGGCGGTGGCGAACGGCACGCAGCTGGTGAACGCGCCGCTTACCGGCGGGGGCTGGTACCAGCTGAGCGGGAGCTACAATTCGGGCAGCAATTCCTCGGTGACGCTGTCGCTGTTCAACGCCAATCCGAGTTATTACTATAACGACTTCGACATCGACGACATCAGCTTCGTGGGCCCAGCGGCGAGCGGCGCGTCGCCGGCGCCCGAACCGGCGACCTGGGCGATGATGCTGGGGGGATTCGGCTTCGTGGGCGGGGCGATGCGCCGCCGGCTGCGGCCGGCGGCCGCCCTGCTCTGACGGGGGGAGCGTTGCCGGGAACGCGCTCCCGGCAACGCCTTCCGCGTCGGCGGCGGGTGCCCTCTGGCGTCGCGCATCGTTGCGCGGCATGATCGCGCCGTGCAGATCCTATTGATCGAGGACGATCCGCAGACCGCGCTCGCGGTGACGGCATTGCTCGCCCGCCAAGGGATCGCGATCGAGCATGCGGCGACGGGCGAAGCGGGGCTGCGCCGCGCGGGCGACCCCGCGATCGATGTGATCGTGCTCGATCGCATGCTGCCCGACGGCAACGGCATCGCGCTGCTGAGCCGGATGCGGCGCACCGGGCTCGACAAACCCGTCCTGATCCTGTCCGCGCTCGGCCGCTGCGAGCAGCTGGTGGAGGGGCTGGACGGCGGCGCGGACGACTATCTCGCCAAGCCCTATCAGCCCGAGGAGCTGCTGGCGCGGCTTCGCGTGCTGTTCCGCCGCAAGACCGCGCAGGCGCGCCAGCCGATCCTGTTCTTCGGCGACATCGAACTCAACGTCGGCGCGCGCACCGCGCATCGCGGCGGGCGGCACCTCGGGCTCAGCCCCAAGGAGTTCGAGCTGCTCAAATATCTGATGGAGAATGCGGGCGAGATCGTCACGCGCGAAATGCTGCTGCGCCACGTCTGGGGGCTCAACTTCGATCCGCAGACCAACGTGATCGACGTCAACCTCGTGCGCCTGCGCCGCAAGCTCGAGGAGGGGCGCGAGGCATCGTGCCTCGAGACGATCCGGGGCCAGGGCTATCGGCTGATCGCCTCGTGAGACACGGCTGGCGATCGTCGATCGTCATCCGCCAGGCGGTGGCCTCGACCCTGGTGATGCTGGTCGCGATCGCACTGCTCGCGCTGGCGGCGCGCATCACGGTGATGCGCGAGCAGCGCCGCGCACTGCTCGCCACGATCGATACCGACATCGCCGGCCTCGCCGACGGCATGATCGCGGGCGGGGCGGCGGAAGTGGCGCGCCGCATCGCCGATCGTACCGCCTTCCTCGGGTCCGCACAGGCGTCGTACCGCCTCGCCGATGCGCGCGGCAAGCGCGTCGCCGGCGATCTGGACGACCGCGTCGCCCTGGACGCGACGCGGTCGCAGAACGGCGACATCGCCACGCCGCAGGGGCGCGCGCTGGGGCGGGCGACGCGGCTGCGCGACGGCTACACGCTTGTCGTCGCGCGCTCGCTGGCGCCGGCCGAGGCGGTGGTCGGCCGGCTGACGCGGCTGTTCGTGCTGGGCGCGATCCCGGCGGCGATCGTATCGCTGGCGGCGGGCGCGCTGGTCGCCCGGCGGTTCGGTGCGCGCGTCGCGGTGCTCAACCATGTCTTCGGGCGCTTCGCGGGGGGCGATCGCGCGGCGCGGAGCGCGCTCGCGGGCGATCCCGATGAGCTGGGCATGCTCGCGGGCCATGTCGACGCGCATCTGGCACGGACCGAGAAACTGATCGAGGCGCAGCGCGAGATCAGCGACAACATCGCGCACGAGCTGCGCACCCCGCTCGGCCATCTCGATACGCGCCTGCTGCGCGCGCTGGAGACGAGCGACGCCGAAGTCGTGCGCAACGAGCTGCACGACGCGCGGGACGACATCCGCGCGATCGTGTCGCTGTTCGATGCGCTGCTCGATATCGCGCTGGCCGAATCGGGGGGCAGCGCGTCGGGGGAGGCGACCAGCTTCGACCTGTCCGAACGCATCGCCGAGCTGGCCGATTTGTATGCCGCAAGCGCCGAAGAGGCGGGCCTCGCGTTCAGCAGCCGCATCGCGCCATCCGTGACGATGCGCGGCGAACCGATGGCGATGACGCGGCTGGTCGCCAACCTGCTCGACAACGCGTTCAAGTTCACCGGGCCGGGCAACCACGTGCGCCTGACGCTGCGCCCCGGCCCGCGCATCGAGGTGGAGGACGATGGGCCGGGCATCGACGCGGCCGATCGCGACCGGATGTTCCAGCGCTTCCAGGGATCGCGCGCGGCGGGCAAGGGCCATGGGCTCGGGCTGGCGCTGGTGCGGGTGATCGCCGCGCGGCATGGGCTGGGCACGCGCTTCGAGGATGCCGCTCCGGGCTGCCGCTTCATCATCGCGCCGGAGGGCTCCGATGAGGCTGCGTGAGCTTGCCGCCGCCGCGCTGCTGCTGATCGGCGCGGCCCCCGCCGACGACGCGTTCGACCGCACCGCCGACGCGCTCGCGCGGGGACTGGCCGCGGAGGCGCGGCACGATCGCGGCGGCCTGCGCGCCGCCGCCGTCGCGCTGGCCGCGGGCGGCGCGTCTCCGGTTGGCGGCGGCGAGGATCTGTCGCGGCGCTGGCTCCATGCGGCGCATGCCCGGTCCGGACCCGCGACCCGCGACCGCGCGCTCGGCCCGGGCTATCGCATGCTCGCGCTCGACGGCGGCGGCAGCGCCGCGTTCGAGCAGGTGTTCCTCGCCGGCCAAAGCGCGCGGGTGGCGGTGGTGCCGCGCGGGCGCGCCGATTTCACGATGAGCGTGAAAGGAGACGGCCGCGAAACCGTCTGCGATGCGTCCCCGCCCGAGGGACGATGCGGCTGGGTGCCCGCCTACACCACGCGCTACCGCATCGAGGTGCGCAATCCCGGCCGCAGCGCAGGACTTTATTATCTGATGGTGCAGTAAGGCAACCGCCGCCGTCCCCGGCAGACCCGGCGCGGCAGGGAAACGGAGCAGGATGAGGCAAGGTTTCGCCGCGCTGGCGGCATTGCTGGCGGCGGTATCGGTCAGCTCCGGCGCGCGCGCGGCGTGCGCTGCTCCCTCCTTCCCGATCGCAATCACCGATCCCCGGTTCAAGCCGTATGTCGAGCGGTACGACGCGCTCGTCGCGGGCGATCCGTACCTCACCACCGGCAGCATGGCGGCGGGATGGCGCGCGCTGGTCGATGCGGTGCAGCGGCAGCCCGACGCGCCGCCCGAGCTCGTCGCGCGCAGCCGGATGATGCTGGCCGGCGCGCTGCAGATGGATAGCGACACCGCCGAAGCGCTCGCCGTCGCGCGCGCCGCCGAGCAGTTCGCGCAGGAGCGCAAGCTGACCGACCGGCCGTTCCACGCCGAGCTCCTGTCGACGCTCGCGGTCAAGGAGGCCAATGCGGGCAAGGCGGTCGACGCGGTCGCGCATGCCGATGCGGGGCTGGCCGCGACCGCGCGGTGGTTCGGCGAGCAGAGTTGGGCCTATGGCAACGCCGCGATGGCCGTGACGATCGCGCACAATGCGTTCGGCGACTATGTCGGCGCCGAGCATTATGCCGCGCTGGCGGAGAGGCTCGCGCCGCTCTGCCTGCCGCCCGACACGATGCTGATCGGGCAGACCATGACCGGCCACGCGGCGACTTTGGGCACGCTCGGGCAGACCGAGGAGGCGCTCGCCGAGGTCGAGCGCGCCGCCGCCTGGGCGTTCGCACACGTGCCCGAGAGCGACGAATTGATCCCGTACACGCTTGCCGATTTCGGCTGGTCGCTGCGCAACGCGGGCCGTCTGCGCGAGGCCGAGGCGCTCCTGCGCCGCGCCACCGACCTTTACGCGCGCTACAATCCCGAGCGCTGGAATTCGCGCGGGCTGGCGGCGGGCAAGTTCGCCAACATCCTCGCCGCCGAGGGGAAATATCGCGAGGCCGAGGCGATGTGGCTCGCGTCACGCGATTATTATGCGCGTTCGCACGATCTGAGCAATCCGCTCTCGGGCAGCGGGGAGCTGCGCCGCGCCGCCGACGCCGCGCAGGCGCAGGGCGAGCTTGGGCGCACGCTCGAGCTGCGCCGGCAGGCGGTCGCGCTGATCGCAGGCCGCGTGCAGCCGCGGCACCCGGAACTCGCGCGCAGCCGCATCGAATATGCGGCGACGCTGGCGCTCGCGGGCCGCGCGCGCGCGGCGCAGGCGATCGCCGCTCCCGCCGTCGCATTGATCCGCGAGACCGCCTCGCCCGGCGATTTCAAGCGGATGGGCGCCGAGATCGCCTATGCGCTGATCGCCGCCGCCGCCGGCGCCGCTCCTCACGAGACCTATGCCGCCGCCGCGCCGATCGCGGCCCGGATGGAGAAGATCCTGCTCGACACCGCGACCTCGCGCGGCGACCTGATCCGCTTCGCGCCGACCTTCTCGACCAGCTTCGCCGCGACCGCCAAGCTGGCGCTCGCCGCGCATGACGAGGAGGCGGCATTCCACGCGCTCCAGCTCGCGAACCTGTCCGACATCGTGCTGGTCGACGCGGCGATCGCCGCGCGCGCGGCGGCGTCCGAACCCAAGGAGGACGCGCTCATCCGGCGGATCGGCGATCTCGCGCGCGACCGCCAGCAGCTCGATCGCGAACGGAGCTTCGCGGTCTCGAGCCCCGACGCGGACAGATCGCTCAAGATCGAAGCCGCGATCCGCCGCAACGATGCCGACATCGCCGCGGCGACGCGCGATCTCGACCGTATTTTCCCGCAATTCCGCGCGCTCAGCCGCCCCGTGCCGGTGACGCTCGCCGCCTATCGCGCGCGGCTCGGCGCGAACGACATCCTCATCGCCCCGCTCAGCCTCCCGGGCGAGACCCTGACCGTAGCGGTCACGCGCGATGGCCTGTCCTGGGCGACGACTCCGATCCTGCGATCGCGCGTCACCGCGCTGGTGGCTCGGATCCGCGGATCGATCGACGCGGCACGCCGGCGCGCGTCGGCGCGCTTCGATAGCGCCGCGGCGCGCGATCTGGGCGCGATCGTGCTGCCGCGCGCGCTGGCGCCGGCGCTGCGCGCGCACCGGCACCTTCGCTATTATGCGTCCGGCGCGCTCGCCACGGTGCCGCCAGCGCTGCTGATCACGGGTTCCGCTGAAGCCGGGGGCGGCCCGGCATGGCTGATCCGATCGCATAGCGTCTCGATCGTGTCGACGCTGGCGCCGCCGCCCCATGCCTCCCGCAGGCCGCAAGACAGTTTCCTCGGCATCGGCGCTCCCACGCTCGGCGCCGGACCTTTGACATTGGCCACGCGCGGCGCGGCGCTCGATCTGGGCGAGTTCGGCAGCCCCAGCCTGGCCGCGCTGCCGCCGCTTCCTTATGCCGCGCGCGAGCTGCGCGCGATGGCGACGATGTTCCCCGCCACGCGGCGGAGCGTGCTGGTGGGAAGCGCCGCGACCGAGACCGCGGTGAAAGCATTGCCGCTCGACCGGTTCGGCGTGATCCTGATCGCCACGCACGGGCTGCTCCCCGACGCGCTGCCGGGTCTCACCCAGCCCGCCTTGGTGCTGACGCCGCCGCGCACGGCATCGCTGCTCGACGACGGCCTGCTGACCGCGGGCGAAGTCGCGCGGCTGCACCTCGATGCGGACTGGGTGATCCTCTCGGCCTGCGAGACCGCCGGGGCCTCCGATCCGCAGGGCGCGAGCTATAGCGGGCTCAGCAGCGCCTTCATCCAGGCGGGCGCGCGCGCTTTGCTGGTGTCGCACTGGCCGGTGCGCGACGATGCGGCCCAGCATCTCACGGTCGCGACGCTGGCGGGGACGCGACGCGGCCTCGATCGCGCGACCGCGCTCCAGCGCGCGATGCTCGCGCTGATGCGCGACCGCTCGGTTCCGGGCGCCGCCAATCCCGCGATCTGGGCGCCGTTCGTGCTGGTGGAGTGATCCGCCCCTCCGGCGCCCGGTCGCCGAGCTAACAGCATTTGTAACGCGGCCGCGACCGCATCCTCGGCTACCTCTCGGCGCAGCGGGAGCGGGGGACATTATGGGGATGGCCGAGCGGAGCCGGCCGGTAAGGCGTTGGAATCGGCCGCCGCACGCGCGCTGGCGCGAGGCTTCTCCGGCGCTGGCGGGAATGGTCGGGCGATACGAGTTCGCCGATTGCGCGCGCGGGCTTGCCCACGCGCTCACGCCCGAATGGGCGAGCATCCTGATATCGCCGCGCGGCATGCGGCATCCCGCCGCCGATGCGGACGCGACCGATGACGCGTCCAACGTGCTTCTGGTCGGGCCGAGCGACCATGGCCGCCAGTGGCAGGTCGGCGGCGGACCGATGATCGCGGTCAGGCTGACGCCGCTCGGCTGGGTGCGGCTGATCGGCGGCGACGCCAGCCGCTACGCCAATCGCACCGTTCCGCTGGCGGACTTGCTCCCGGCCGAGGCCGATCGGCTGGTCGCCGCGCTCGCAGGTGCCGACGACATTGCCGGGGCGGCGTTGCTCGACGATGCGCTTGCGCGGGGGATCGCGCCTCCCCGGCCCGGCGATCTCCTCGTCCAGCGCATCTCGGACGTGCTCGCGGCGCGATCGATCGGGCACGTCGCCGATCTCGCGCTGCATGCGGGCCTGCCGCAACGCACGCTGAACCGCATCTGCCTGCGCGCCTTCGGCTTCAGCCCCGTCCGCCTGATCGTGCGCCAGCGCCTGCTGCGCACGATCGGGGCGCTTCATCATGCGGGCGACCGGCCGCTGAGCGAGCTCATCGATCCCGGCTATTACGATCAGGCGCACTTCAACCGCGACTTCATGACCTACATGGGGATGACGCCGATGACGTATCGCAATCGGCTGCTCCAGGCAGCCTGAGCCCCGGGACGCGCCCGGGCTGCCGGTATCGCTAACGCGTCGCGCGCGATGCGGTTAGGGATGGGCGCATGAACACCGGGCTTGCGATCGGCGGCAGGGGCCTCACCGCGTTCGACGCGGCGGCGCTGCTGATCGTGCTCGCGGCGGTGTTCGGCTGGATCAACCGCCGGTTCCTGGGCCTGCCCCATTCGGTCGGCATGACCGCGATGGGGCTGATCGCCTCGCTCGGGCTGGTGGCCGCCGACAAGCTGCTGCCGGCCGGAACCGTCGGCGCCGACCTTCGCCGCCTGGTCGACGGGATCGACTTCCACAACACGCTGATGAACGGGATGCTGTCATTCCTGCTGTTCGCGGCGGCGGTGCAGGTCGATTGGTCGCAGCTGCGCAAGAGCCGACTGGCGGTGCTGGTGCTCAGCACCGGGGGGGTGATCCTGTCCACGCTGCTGGTGGCGGTCGGCCTCTACGTGCTGGCGCCGCTGGCGGGGGCGCCCTTGCCGCTCGCCTGGTGCCTGGTGTTCGGGGCGCTGATCAGCCCGACCGATCCGGTGGCGGTGACCGACGCGCTCAAACGCGTGGACGTGAACGACCGCCTGCGCGCCGCGGTCGCGGGCGAGAGCCTGTTCAACGACGGCATCGGCGTGGTGGTGTTCACCGTGCTGCTGGGGGCGGCGCTGGCCGCGCAGCCGCTGTCGCTGGGCGCGGCGGGGGGCATGTTCGTGGTGCAGGCGGGCGGCGGCATCCTGCTCGGGCTGGCGATCGGAGGGTTGGCGTATCGCGCGATCCGCTCGATCGACGATTACCAGGTGGAGGTGATGATCAGCCTGGCGGTGGTCACGGGAGGCTATGTGCTGGCGGGCACGCTCGGCGTCAGCGGGCCGGTGGCGATGGTGGTGGCGGGGCTGATCTTCGGCAATCACGCGGTCGACAATGCGATGAGCGACCGGACGCAGGACTATCTGCTCAAATTCTGGTCGGTGGTCGAGGAGCTGCTGAACGCGATCCTGTTCCTGCTGATCGGGCTCGAGGTGGTGGCGGTGCCGGCGAGCTGGCCGCTGCTGGCGGTGAGCCTGGTCGCGATCCCGCTCGTGCTGGCCGCGCGGTGGGCCTCGGTGCGGGCGCCGCTGGCCCTGATCGGCCGCTTCGCCCAATTCGGCCCGCTCTCGACCGTGGCCCTGGTCTGGGGGGGGCTGCGCGGCGGCATCTCGGTCGCGCTCGCGCTGGGGCTGCCGCACGGACCGCACCGCGCGATCGCGCTGGCCGCGACCTATGCGGTGGTCCTGTTCGCCGTCATCGTCCAGGGCGGCAGCTTCGAGCGCGTTCTGAGAGCGAGCGCCGCGCGCGTGTCTCGCTCCCGGCCGTAAGGTCACGGCAGCGCGGTCGGGTTCAAAGTCCCGGACCAACCGCCGCATCGACACCGTACAGCGCATCCAGTCGCGCGCCGTAGCGGTCGCGCAGCACGTGGCGGCGCATCTTGTGCGATGGCGTGAGCGCACCGTTCTCGATCGTGAAGGGCTCGTCCGCCACCAGGATGCGGCGCACGCGCTCGACCGAGGAAAGCCCGCGGCTGACGCGATCGACCGCCGCCGACAGCGCGCGCTGCATGTCCGTCCCCGGGGGCAGCCCCGCGGCCCATTCGGCGTCGGGCACGACCAGCGCGACCAGATAGGGCCGCCGGTCGCCCGCCACCATCGCCTGCGCGATCTCGGGCTCGAGCATGAGCATGCCCTCGACGCGCTGAGGCGAGACGTTGTCGCCCTTGTCGTTGACGATCAGGTCCTTCTTGCGATCGGTGATGACGATCCGGCCGGCGGCGTCGAACCGGCCGACGTCGCCTGTGTGCAGCCAACCGCCCGCGAGCACGCGCGCGCTTTCGGCCGCGTCGCGCCAATAGCCGTGCATCACGTTCTCGCCGCGCACGAGGATCTCGCCGTCGTCGGCGATGCGCACCTCGGTGTCGCGCAGCGGCGGCCCGACCGCCTCGAGCGAAATGCCCGTGCGCGGGCGGTTGCACGCGACGATCGGCCCCGCCTCGGTCTGGCCGTAGCCCTGGAGGATGACGATGCCGAGCGACTGGAAGAAGCCGCCGACCTCGGGGTTGAGCGGCGCGCCGCCCGAGACCATCGCCTTGATGCGGCTGCCGAAGCGCGCGCGCACCGCGCGGCGCAGCGTGAGATCGAGCAGCAGGTCGAGCGGCCGGTCGACCGCGCGCCGCCGCCGCGCGCCGAGCGCCAGTGCGCGCGCGAGCAGCCAGCGGCCCGCGCGTCCCTGCTTGTCGATCGCCTTGAGCACGCGCGCGCGCAGCAGCTCGAACAGGCGCGGCACGACGAACATCACCGTCGGCCGCACCTCGGCGATGTTCGCGGCAAGCTTGTCGAGCCCCTCGGCATAATAGATCTCGGCGCCGAGCGCGATCGGCAGATAGAGCCCGCCCGAATGCTCGTAGGAGTGGCTGAGCGGCAGCATGCTCAGGAACACCTCGTCGTGCAGCGTGAAATCGCCCGCGAGGATGTCGTAGGCGCCCGCGACGTTGTGCAGGATCGCGCCGTGATGCTGGCAGACGCCGCGCGGGGTGCCGCCCGTGCCGCTGGTGTAGATCAGGCATGCCAGATCCTCGCGCGCGAAATCGGCGGCGGCGGCGCAGGCGGCGGGCTCGGCCGGGTGCGCGGCGAGCAAGGCATCCCACTGGTGGACCGTCACGCCCCCGGAGAGCGTCAGCGGCTCGATCCCGATCACCCGCTTGCAGGACGATTCGGCCAGCGCCGGCCCCAGCGCACGCGCGAGCCGCGCGGTCGAGACGATCGCCATGGCCGCCCCGCTGTCGTTCAGGATGTGCGCGTGGTCACGCGTGGTGTTGCTCGTATAGGCGGGCACGGTGACCCCGCCGGCGGCCATGATCGCGAGATCGGCGATCGCCCATTCGGGCCGGTTCTCCGCCACCAGCAGCACGCGATCGCCCCGCGCGAGCCCGAGCGCGCGCAGCGCGGCGGCGAGGCGCGCGACGCGATCGGCGGTTTCAGCCCAGCTCAGCGATTGCCAGCGGCCGTCCGATTTGTGCCACAGCAGCGGCCGTGCGCCATGTTCGGCGGCGCGCGTAAAGAACATCGCCACGAGATTCGGGAAGCGCTCCAGCGCGCGCATCTCTCGCCCGT
Organism: uncultured Sphingomonadaceae bacterium; assembly: GCA_964250685.1. GTDB lineage: Bacteria > Pseudomonadota > Alphaproteobacteria > Sphingomonadales > Sphingomonadaceae > Sphingomonas_I. The sequence goes on along the minus strand of CAXUGZ010000004.1, from coordinate 4,421 downwards.
GGCCGTTATTCGGAGGGGCGGTTCGGCTGCGCGCCGACGCGCACGATCGCCGTGACCGTGCCATCCTCGCCCATCGCCACGCCCTCGCTGCGCGGATCGGCAGCACCCACCCAGCGGCCGCCGACGCGCTCGATCGCGTTCGCCTTGAGCCCCATCGGCGCGACCCGCACATGCTCGCCCAGCGCCTGCAATGCGGGGACCATCGCGTCGAGCTGCGTGCCCTGCTCGGCGACGGCGACGTCCCCCGGCGCGAACAGCAGGCCGAGCGCGATCGCGTCCTGCGCGCTCAGATGCCAGTCGAGCACCCCGACCAGCGCCTTCGCCACCTGCGCGATGATCGTCGGTCCGCCGGCCGCGCCGAGCGCGATGCGCACGCTCCCGTCGGGCGCGTAGACGATCGTCGGCGACATCGAGCTGCGCGGCCGCTTGCCGCCCTCGACGCGGTTGGCGACCAGGAAATCGTCGCGCACGGGAACGATATCGAAATCGGTCAGCTCGTTGTTGAGCATCGTGCCGTTGATCGACAGCCCCGATCCGAACGGACCCTCGATCGTCGAGGTGACCTCGGCCACGTTTCCGGTGCGGTCGACCGCGACGATGTCGGTGGTGCCCGACACCTCGCTCGACGGCACGCGCGCGCGCGGCGGCGCGCCCGGCGGGATACCGGGTACCGCGACCGCCATGCTGTGATCGGCCGAGATCAGTGCGGAGCGCGCGGCGATGTACGCCGGATCGAGCAGCCCCGCGACGGGCACCGCCACGAAGCCGGGATCGCCGAGATACATGTCGCGATCGGCATAAGCGAGGCGCGAGGATTCGGCGAACAGGTGCCACGCGACGGGCGAACCCTTGCCGAGGGCAGTCAGGTCGAAGCGCTCGAGCTGCTTCAGGATCATGAGCACGGCGATCCCGCCCGACGAGGGCGGGCCCATCCCGCAGATGCGATAGCCGCGATACGTGCCGCACACCGGCGCGCGTTCGTGCGCCTGGTACGAAGCGAGGTCGCCCGGCGTCATCCTGGACGGATTGCGCGCGGCGCCGTTGACCGTCGCCACCAAGGTCTGCGCGGGCGGCCCGAGATAGAAATAATCGGGGCCGCGCGCCGCAATCCGCTCGAGCAGATCGGCCTGTTCGGGATCCTTGAGGATCGTGCCCAGCGGCTTGGGCGTCCCGTCCGCGTTGAGGAACTGGCCCGCCGCCCACCCGACCAGGCGGCTGCCGTAGCTCGGCGCCATGACCACCTGCTCCTCCAGCCGCGGCGTGATCGCGAAGCCTTCGCGCGCGAGCCGGATCGCGGGCGCGAACAGGGCGGCCCAGGGTAGCCTGCCATGCGCCGCATGCGCCAGCGCCATCATCCGCAGGTTCCCGGGCACGCCGACGCTGCGCCCGCCCGGCACCGCATCGACATGGCTGAGCGGCTGGCCGGGGGCGGCGTAGAACCAGTGCGGATCGGCCGCATGCGGCGCCTCCTCGCGCCCGTCGAAGCTGTCGGTGCTCCCGCTGCGCGCATCGTGATGGACCATGAACCCGCCGCCGCCGATGCCCGAGCTCTGCGGCTCGACCACGTTGAGCGCGAGCATCATCGCGATTGCCGCGTCGGCGGCGCTTCCGCCCGCGCGCAGGATCTCGACCCCGGCTGCAGCGGCGCGCGGATCGGCGGCGCTGACCATCCCGCTGCGCGGATCGGGGGTTCGCGACGGCGCCGCGCCCAGCGGCAGCAAGACGAGAAGGAGGAGGAGAGCGCGTCTGATCATGGCGTGCACGATAGAGCGTGCGCGCCGCCAGGCAAGCGACGGTGCTTCAGCGACCGGATCGCGTCGTGAAGATATCCCGCGCCGGCATCAGCACGGCCAGGCTCAGCAAGGTAAGGCAGGGCATGATCAGCGCGATCAGTACCGCCAGCGCGATCGAGCCGGTCAGCCGCATTCCCCCCTCGAACCCGGCGAAGTAATTGGCGCCGAAGAACAGCAATCCCAGGAAGGCGGAGGTGGGAGCGGAGTTGTGAGCCATGCATCGTCTCCTGGCGCTCAGCTCCGTCGTTGCGACGGTTATCGCGCGTTCGAACCGATGGCCGAACAGATACTCACGTGACCATCGTGTGACATCAACGTGGCAAGCTCGGCTTCGATCCGCCGCGCCAGCAACGGCCCCGCGAAGACCAGAGCGGTGTAGAGCTGGACGAGGCTCGCCCCGGCGGTGATGCGGGCATACGCGTCGGCGCCGCTGGCGATGCCGCCCGCCGCGATGAGCGGCAGCGCGCCTCCGGTGGCGGCGCGGAAGTCGCGCAGCCGCGCCTGCGCCAGCGCACGCAACGGCGCGCCCGACAGCCCGCCCGCCTCCCCGGCCGCCGCGCCATGCAATGGCGGCCGCGACAGCGTGGTGTTGGCGACGATCAGCGCGTCGACGGCGCGATCGAGCGCCACCCGCGCGATCGCGTCGATCTCGGCAGGAGCGAGGTCGGGCGCGACCTTGAGGAAGATCGGCGGGCCATGCGCGCCGCGGGCTGCCATCACGGCCTCGAGCAGCGCGTCGAGCGCCCCCGCCTCCTGCAGCGCGCGCAGCCCCGGCGTGTTGGGAGACGAGACGTTGACGGTCAGGTAGCGCGCGACCGGCCCCATCGCGCGCACCCCCGCGACATAGTCGGCGATGCGGTCCGCCGCATCCTTGTTGGCGCCGATATTGACCCCGACCACGCCACCGCGCGCGGCACGCCGTTCCAGCCGCGCGCGCGCCGCCGCCTGGCCGTAATTGTTGAAGCCGAGACGGTTGATCACGCCTTCGTCCTCCACCAGCCGGAACAGGCGCGGGCGCGGATTGCCCGGCTGGGGCCGCGGCGTGAGCGTGCCCGTTTCGACGAACCCGAAGCCGAGCGCGAGAAAGGCGTCCGGCACCTCGGCATCCTTGTCGACCCCGGCGGCGAGCCCCACCGGCGAGGGAAAGTCGATCCCCGCGACGGTGATCCGCAGACGCGGATCGTGTGCCGCGCGGCGCGGCGGGAGCGCCTTCAGCATAGCGATCGTCAGCCGATGCGCGCGCTCCGCCTCCAGCGCGAACAGCAACGGGCGGACGAGGGAGAAGAGGCGCATCGGGCAGCTATGGCAGCCTCCGCCCCGATCGTCATCCTGGCGCAGAGGCGACGGAAGGTGGGTTCGGCGGGGTTGACCCTGCCCTTTCCCCGCCCCATCTTCAAACAAGACCGAATCACTCCGATTAGATCGAGCGCATGCGCCTTTCAAACCTCACCGATTATGCCGTCGTCCTGCTCGCCGCCGCCGCGCGCGCGGGAAGCGCGCGGCTGACCGCGGCGCTCCTCGCCGGGCAGACCGGGGTCCCCCTGCCCACCGCGCAGAAGCTGGTCGGCAAGCTCGCTGCGGCCGGCCTGCTCACCGCGACGCGCGGCAGCGGCGGCGGCTTCCGCCTCGCCCGCGCGCCGTCCGAGCTGAGCCTCGCCGATATCGTCGAGGCGGTCGAGGGCCCGATCGCGCTCACCACCTGCGTCGAGCAGGGGCGGCACGAATGCGGGCTCGATCACCATTGCCAGGTCAAGCCGCATTGGGGCGCGGTCAACGTCGCGATGCGCGGCGCGCTGGCGGGGGTGAGCCTGGCGAGCCTCGCCCAGCTTCCCGCTCGCCCTGAGCGTGTCGAAGGGCCGTCCTTTCTTCCCGACGTCGCGCAGCCGAAGGTCAGGGCTTCGACAAGCTCAGCCCGAACGGGATTGGAAGTCTGATCATGGCAACCCGTAATGCCGAAGCGCACGCCGCGGTCGACAAGGCCTATGAATGGGGCTTTTCGAGCGACATCGAGCAGGAATTCGCGCCCAAGGGGCTGAACGAGGACATCGTCCGCTTCATCTCGGCCAAGAAGGACGAACCCGCGTGGATGCTCGACTATCGCCTCAAGGCCTATCGCCATTGGCTGACGATGGAGAGCCCCGACTGGGCCAAGCTGGATATCGCCCCGATCGACTATCAGGACGCTTATTATTACGCGGCGCCCAAGGAGAAGCCCAAGCTCGGTTCGCTCGACGAGGTCGATCCCGAGATCCTGCGCGTCTACGCGAAGCTCGGCATCCCGATCGAGGAGCAGAAGTTGCTCGCGGGGGTCGAGGGCGATGTTCCGCAGCGCAGGATCGCGGTCGACGCGGTGTTCGACAGCGTCTCGGTCGCGACTACCTTCCGCGCCGAGCTCGAGCGCGCGGGCGTGATCTTCCGCTCGATCAGCGAGGCGCTGCGCGAATTCCCCGAACTGGTGCGCAAGTGGCTCGGCCGCGTGGTGCCGATCCACGACAATTACTTCGCCGCGCTCAATGCGGCGGTCTTCTCCGACGGCACCTTCGTCTATGTGCCCGCGGGCGTGCGCTGCCCGATGGAATTGAGCACCTATTTCCGCATCAACGCCGCCAATACCGGCCAGTTCGAGCG
>CAXUGZ010000003.1:10102-24314 GCA_964250685.1 uncultured Sphingomonadaceae bacterium | reverse complement strand
CCACAGGCCGGCTGGCGGGACGGCCTATCTCGACGCTGACACCCGGCCGGACAGCATAAACACGGCGCGCGCTCAAGCGCCGCCGGCGAGCGGGTCCGTGGGATACGCTCAGTTAGGGGCCATCGCGGTGCGTGTCAAGCGCACGCTTCCTTGGCGCGACGCACGCGCGCGATCCGGCGGAATAGCCCCGCACGCGGGCAATTCAAGATGGATGAAGAAGGGTTAACTGTAAATCTTGACGGCCGCGAAATGAACCGTCCCCAGATTCGCAAATGGGCGCGCCGACAGAGATCATGAATGCCGATCGTCCCAACAGGGCCGGAGAGGATCCGCATATCGCTTATAGCCGAAACGGATTTCGTGGGGTATGGCGAAGATCGCCAACGGCTGGGGGGCCGAACATCATGATCCACGATACGGCGAGCTTGTCTCTCACGGGCGATGTGATGACGCGCGCGTGCATGCCACGCGAAAAAAGCCGTGCCGCACGGCCGGTAAAGCTCGGGCGGCGCGCATATCAGGTGCTGCGGCTGATGGCGCACGCCCGGGGACATCTGGGGTATTGGCGCGAGCTGCGCGCCGCGCGGCGCGCGGGCATCGCCGACGCGGATCGGCTGACGGCCGTCAAATATCTCGGCGCGTATCTGTCGTCCTCGCTTACCTTGCGCGCGCGGCGCGATTGTCTCCGGTTCCACTATCGGTTTCTGGCCGATGCGATGCGGTCGAGCGCGAACGGCGCGGTCTGGCGGCGGGAGACGCAGGTCTGGTCGGCGCATATCGCCGGGGGGCCCCCGCTGCGCGTGACGCTCGGCCGGTCGACGCTCGCGCCGATGGAAGGCGAGAGCGAGCTGTGCTTCATGATGGGCGACCGGACGCTGTGCACGCTCACCTTCGCCTTCGTCCATGGCCGCGATCTCCAGCTCCCCTGCAGCGAGGCGATCTTCATCGGCGGGCTTCAGGGCGGGCTCGACTGCCGGCAGCAGATCCGCGACGCCGCCAAGCTCAACGGCGAGATCTCGCCGGCCGCGATGCTGCTGCTGGCGGCCGAGGCGATCGCGAACGTGCTGGGCGTCGATCACATGGTGGGCGTCTCGACCGATGAGCAGGCGGCGGCGGGCTACGCCGTGCCGAAGATCGCGCTGAGCTACGACCGGCTGTGGCAGGAGCGCGGCGCGCATCACGTCCGTACCGGCTTCTACGTCAAGGCGATCGCGGCGGCGGATGACGCCGACAAGGCGGTCGCCGGAAGCCACCCGTCGCGGACGCGGCGCCGGCGCGTGCTGAAAAAGATGCTGCGCCGCGATATCGAGCAGCGCATGATCCTGTTTCTTGGCAGCCGGTCCGGTCGCGTCCTGGTGCCCGACCGCGTCGCGACCGTCGACCACGACCATAGTGGAGCCCCGGCGTGCGGCCTCGCGGTCGCGCGCTAGAAGCTGCCGAGTTCGAGACAGACTGCTTTAACCGTTGGTCGAGCAAGGTCGAAGCACCGTCCGTCGCGCCGCATGCCGGTGCGGAAAGGCTGGCTGGGGCGGGAGGATTCGAACCTCCGAATGACGGTACCAAAAACCGTTGCCTTACCACTTGGCGACGCCCCATCGGCCGCGCGGGCTTATAGCCGGCGCGGCCGCGGAGGGAAGGCCGTCACGCGATTCGCTCGATCCAGCCGTGCGGATCGGGCGCGCGCCCGCGCTGGATATCGACCAGCCGGCCGCGCAGCCGCTCGGCCACCAGCCCCGGTCCGCCATTGCCGATCGTGAAATCGATGTCGCGCCCGCGCACCCGCCCGATCGGGGTGACCACCGCCGCCGTGCCGCACGCGAATGCTTCGCGCAGATGCCCGCTGGCGGCGTCGGCCTGCCATTGATCGAGCGCATAAAGCTCTTCACGCACCGTCAGCCCCTCATCGCGCGCCAGCGTCAGCAGCGAATCGCGCGTGATGCCGGGCAGGATCGTGCCGGTGAGCGGCGGCGTCGCGATCGAGCCGTCGTCGAACACGAAGAAGACGTTCATGCCGCCTAGTTCCTCGACCCAGCGGCGCTCGGCCGCGTCGAGGAACACCACCTGATCGCAGCCTTCGCGGATCGCCTCCGCCTGCGCGACCAGGCCGGCGGCATAATTGCCGCCGCATTTGGCCGCGCCCGTGCCGCCGCGCGCGGCGCGCGTATAATCCTCCGACACCCAGATCGTGACCGACGGCGCGCCCCTGAAGTATTTGCCGACGGGGGAGGCGATCACCATGTAGAGATAATCGGGCGACGGCCGAACGCCGAGATAGACGCCGCTCGCGATCATGAACGGCCGCAGATAGAGCGCCCCGCCTTCGTCGGTGGGGATCCAGTCGCGGTCGGTGCGCACGAGCTGGCGGCACGATTCGACGAACACCGCCTCGGGCAGGGGCGGCATCGCCAGCCGCGCGGCCGAGTCGCGGAAGCGGCGCGCATTGGCCCCGGGGCGAAACAAAGCGGACGCTCCGTCCGCCAGCTGATATGCCTTGAGGCCTTCGAAGATCTCCTGCGCGTAGTGGAGCACCGCGCACGCCGGATCGATCTGCAGCGGCACGCGCGGGTGGACGCGCGCATCGTGCCAGCCACGGTCTTGGTCGTAGCGGATCGTCACCATGTGATCGGTGAACACGCCGCCGAACCCGGGGCTGGCGAGCAGCGCCGCGCGCGCGGCCGCGTCGGTCGGCGCGGGGTGGGGCTCGAACTCGAAGGTCAGGCCGGCATCGGCATCCATGGCGTCTCTCGCGATTCGTCGCCCTTGGGGAGGCGGGTTGCCGCGCGATAGGGGGCGTGGCAGAATGGGTCAATATGGCTGTCCCGTCCGCCTCCCCCCTGTTCCTGCGCGAGGCCGAGATCCGGCGCGGGGTGGAGCTGCTCTATTTCGGCTACAGCCACCTTTATCGCGGCATCGACGAGGGGCTGGCGCGGCGGGGGCTGGGACGCGCGCACCATCGCGCGCTCTACTTCATCGCGCGCCAGCCCGATCTCACGATCAGCGCGCTGCTGCGCACGCTCGGCATCACCAAGCAGTCGCTCGGGCGCGTGCTGGGCGAGCTTGCCGAGCGCGGGCTGGTCGAGACGCGCGCAGGCCGCGAGGACCGGCGCCAGCGGCTGCTGCGCCTCACGCCCGAGGGCGTCGCGCTCGAGGCCGAACTGTTCGAGGCGCTGCGCGAGCGGCTGGGCGCGGCCTATGCGCAGGCGGGGCAGGAGGCGGTGACCGGCTTCTGGCGCGTGCTCGAGGCGCTGATCCCGCCCGACGAGCGCGCGCGCGTCGCGGCGCTGTCCGATGCGCCCGCGGGGCGGCGGACGGGCCGCGCCTGACCGCTGCCCGAACGCGTCGCCGCATTCCGCTTTGCGTGGCTCCCGCGGCTCGGCTAAGGCGCGGCGCATGCGCTGTCCCCGCGTGCGTTCCGCCGCCCCCGCCCTGCTCCTCGCCGCCCTCGTGCCGCTTGCCGCCTGCTCGACGCTGCACGGTGGGAAGAAGGGCGCGGACAGCAACCGCTACGTCGCACGCGACGTCGACACGCTCTACAACGCCGCCAAGGACCGGCTCGACCAGCATCGCTACAAGGAAGCGGCCGACCTGTTCGACGAGGTCGAGCGCCAGCATCCCTATTCGGTCTGGGCGCGGCGCGCCGAGCTGATGAGCTCGTTCGCGAACTATCTCGCGCACAATTATCCCGCCTCGATCCAGTCGGCGCAGCGCTTCCTCTCGATCCATCCCGGCAACAAGGACGCGCCCTACGCGCTGTATCTGGTCGCGGTCGGCTATTACGAGCAGATCAGCGACGTGAACCGCGACCAGAAGGTCAGCCAGCAGGCGCTCGACGCGATGGGCGAGCTGATCCGCCGCTATCCCGACAGCAAATACGCCGCCGACGCGCGGCTCAAGGTGGATCTGATCAACGACCATCTCGCGGGCAAGGAGATGGAGATCGGCCGCTTCTATCAGCGCCGGCACGATTGGCTCGCCTCGGTGATCCGCTTCCGCAAGGTGGTCGACGGCTACCAGACCACCAGCCACGTGCCCGAGGCGCTGATGCGGCTGACCGAGAGCTATCTCGAACTCGGCGTGCTCGACGAGGCGCGCCGCTCGGCGGCGGTGCTCGGCGCCAATTACCCGGGCACCGACTGGTACAAGCACGCCTATGAGCTGATCCAGAAGAAGGATCCCAAGCCGGTCTGATCGAGCAGCCGTCGGCGCGCTTCCGCCCGGCCGATGCGTAGGTTAGGGGTGCGCGGATGCTCATCGGGCTCGCCATCCGCGACGTCGTGCTGATCGAGGCGCTGGATCTCGATTTCGGTCCCGGGCTCGGCGCGCTCACCGGCGAGACGGGGGCGGGCAAGTCGATCCTGCTCGACGCACTCGGCCTCGCGCTCGGCGTGCGTGCCGATGCCGGGCTGGTCCGGCAGGGCGCCGCTCAGGCGGGCGTGACCGCGAGCTTCGAGCTGCCGCCCACGCACCCCGCCTTCGCGTTGCTCGCGCAGGGCGGCCTCGCGGCGGAGGCGGGCGAGCCGCTGGTGGTGCGGCGGACCGTGCGCGCCGACGGGGGTAGCCGCGCCTTCGTCAACGACCAGCCCGCGTCGGCGGGTCTCCTCCGGACGCTGGGCGCGAGCCTCGTCGAAATCCACGGCCAGCACGACGATCGCGGGCTGCTCGACCGCCAGGGCCATCGCGCCCTGCTCGACGCGTTCGGGGGGCTGGGGACGGACGCGGTCGCCACGGCGCACGCGCGCTGGCGCGCGGCCGAAGCGGCGCTGGCGGCGGCCTCAGCCGAACTGGAGACCGCCGCGCGCGACCGCGAGTGGCTGGAACACGCCGCCGCGGAACTCGCCGCGTTCGCGCCCGAGCCCGGCGAAGAGGCCGCGCTCGCCGAGGCGCGCGCGGCGATGCAGAAGGGCGCGCGCCTTGCCGACGATCTGGAGAGCGTGACCGCGCACCTCGAAGGATCGGAGGGCGCGCTCGCGCAATTGCGCCAGGCGGCGCGGCGGCTCGATCGGCTGGCGGGCGAGGATGCGCTGCTCGGCCAGGCGCTGGCGGCGGTCGATCGCGCGGTGATCGAGGCGGCCGAGGCGGAGGACCGGCTCGCCGAGGCACGCGCCGCCTTCGCGTTCGATCCGGCGCGGCTGGAAAGCGTGGAGACGCGCCTGTTCGATCTGCGCGCGCTCGCGCGCAAGCACCGCGCCGAGCCCGACGCGCTCGCCGCGCTGGCGGAGGAGCTGGCGGCGCGGCTCGCGCGCATCACGGGCGGTGACGGGCTCGCCGCGCTGGACAAGGCCGCATCCGCCGCGCGCGCCGACTATCTCGCGGCCGCCGACGCACTCTCCGCCGCGCGCGCCGCCGCCGCGCGGCGGCTCGACGCGGCGGTCGCGGCCGAGCTCGCCCCGCTCCGGCTGGACGCGGCGCGCTTCCGCACGATGATCGAGCCGCTCGGCGAGGCGCACTGGGGTGCCGCCGGGCGCGACCGCGTCGAGTTCGAGATCTCGACCAACCCCGGCGCGCCGTTCGCGCCCTTGCTGCGCATCGCCAGCGGCGGCGAGCTGTCACGATTCATTCTCGCGTTGAAGGTAGCTTTGGCCGAAGAAGGAGGTGCTGCGACGATGATCTTCGACGAGGTCGATCGCGGCGTGGGCGGCGCGGTCGCCGCGGCGATCGGCGAGCGGCTGGCGCGGCTCGCGGCGCGCGCGCAGATTTTGGTCGTGACGCACAGCCCGCAGGTGGCGGCGCGCTCCGACCGCCACTGGCTGATCGCCAAGAGCTCGGACGGGCTGGTCGCGCGCACCAGCGTGCGCCTGCTCGACGAAGGCGACCGGCGCGAGGAGATCGCGCGCATGCTGTCGGGCGCGCAGGTAACCGACGAGGCGCGCGCCCAGGCGCGCCGCCTGCTCGCCGTCGCGTGAACATCAGCCGACACGGAGTGGTCCTTCATCCGACAGTAAATTCAGTTTGATCTGGAGAAGCGCATGCCCATCGATCGCCGATCCTTCATCGGTGCGCTCGCCGGCACCACGCTGGCCGCGCCGGGAATCGTGCGCGCGCAGCAGCTGTTCGCGGCCTATCCGTTCACGCTCGGCGTCGCGGCGGGCGATCCCGCGCCCGACGGCTTCGTGATCTGGACGCGGCTCGCGCCCGAGCCGCTGGCCGAGCATGGCGGCATGCCGCTCGCACCCGTGGCGGTCGATTGGTATGTCGCGAGTGACGAAGGCTTCAGGACGATCGTCGCGAAGGGCCGGACGCTCGCGCGGCCCGAACTCGCGCATGCGGTGCATGTCGAGGTGGGAGGGCTGCTGCCCGGGCGGCCTTATTGGTATCGCTTCACCGTCGGCAGCGAGAAGAGCCCCAACGGGATGGCCCGGACGATGCCCGCGCCGGGCGCCAAGCTCGATCGGCTGCGCCTCGGCATGGTCGGCTGCCAGAATTACGAGCATGGCTGGTACACCGCCTACCGCCACTTGGCCGAGGAGCCCGATCTCGATTTCGTGTTCCACTATGGCGACTATATCTACGAGGACCGCGCACACCCGATGTCGTTCACGCGCGAGCGCAAGGTGCTGCCGTTCGTGCGGTCGTATCAGGGCGGCGAATGCTACAGCCTGGGCGATTATCGCCGCCGCTACGCGCAGGAGAAGCTCGATCCCGATCTCCAGGCGGCGCACGCGTCGTGCGCCTGGTGGGTGACCTTCGACGATCACGAGGTGCAGGACAATTGGGCGGGCGTGACCGACAAGCACGATACCCCGCCCGAACTGTTCCTGCTGCGCCGCGAAGCCGCGTTCCAGGCGTGGTACGAGCACATGCCGCTGCGCGCGTCCGCGCTGCCCAACGGCCCCAACATCCGGATGTACCGCCGCGCGCGCTACGGCGGGCTGGTCGACATGCACTTCCTCGACACGCGCCAGTTCCGCACCGATCAGCCGTGCGGCGACGAGATGAAGGCGATCTGTCCCGGCGTCTCCGATCCCGGAGCCGAGATGATGGGCCGCGCGCAAGAGCGCTGGCTGGGCGAGGGCCTGCGCGGCGGCGCGCGCTGGAACGCGGTCGCGCAGCAGGTGATGATGATGCCGCTCGACCGCCGCACCGGCGGCGCGACCGCGCCGGTCCGCAACATGGACAGCTGGGGCGGCTATGATGCGCCGCGCGAGCGCACGCTCGATCTGTTCCGCGGGCTCGGCAACGTCGTCGTGCTCACCGGCGACGAGCATCAGAACTGGGTGGGCGAGCTCCGCCGCAACGGCGGCAAGGGCGAGGCGGTGGCGGTCGAGTTCGTCGGCACCTCGATCAGTTCGGACGGCGACGGCAGCGACACGCGCCCCGGCATGGCCGACATCATGGCCGAAAATCCATGCCTCAAGCTCTACAATTACCAGCGCGGCTACGTCGTGTGCGAGGTCACGCCCGATATTTGGGAGACCAGACTGCGCGTGCTGGAGAAGGTATCGGTGCCGAGAATGCCGATCGCGACGCGCGCGACGATCACCGTGCCGCACGGGCGGCCGGAGCTGCACGTCGCGTGAGGGGGTTCGCGTCCGGAGCCGGGGCACCTCGGAGCTGCACGCCCGCTACAGCCGTACGACCGGACAGCTGCTCGAGGCGATGGGTGCGGGTTCAGCCCAGCTCCGCCACCGTCGCGTCGATCAGCGCGGGATCGCCCGCCGCGATCACGCTGCCGTCGCTGTCCGGCCCCAGCGGTCGTCCCGCCCAGTCGGTCATGCGCCCGCCCGCGCCCTCGACCACCGGCACCAGCGCGGCATAATCGTGAAGCTTGAGGTTGGTCTCGACGACGAGATCGAGATGGCCCGAGGCGAGCAGCCCGTAATTGTGGCAATCGCCGCCCCACAATACGTCGCGGCAGCCGCCGCGCAGCCGCTCGAACCTCGCCCAGTCCGCCGCGCCGAAATAGCTCGGGCCGGTGGTGGCGAGGTGAGCGGCGGCGAGGCCGCGGCAGGCGCGCGTGCGCGCGGGCGCGCCGTTGAGCGTGGTCGCGCGGCCCGTGGCGCCGAGCCAGCGGTCGCGCGCGATCGGCTGGTCGATCAGCCCGAGCACCGGCCGCCCCTCCACGAGCAAGGCGATAAGGATGCCGAACAGCGGCCGCCCCGCGAGGAAGGCGCGCGTGCCGTCGATCGGATCGATCACCCACACGCGCGCGGCGTCGGGGCGGTCGGCGCCATATTCCTCGCCGATCACCCCGTCATCGGGGCGTTCGCGTGCGAGGATCGCGCGGATCGCGCGCTCGGCGGCGCGGTCGACCTCGGTCACCGGCGAGCGGTCCGCCTTGGTCTCGACGTGGAAGGCGGCCCGGAAGAAGGGGCGGATCGCGTCGCCCGCGGCATCGGCCAGCCGGCCGACCAAGCCGATATCGTCCCCGGTCATTCGAGCTTGCGTCCCGCGGTTTCGGGCAGCCCGAATACGATCACCACCAGCGCCAGCGCGGTCACCGCAACCGTGTACCACAGCCCAGCGAACGGATCGCCCGTGCGCGCGACGATCACCTGGTTGATGAACGGCAGGAACCCGCCGAAATAGCCCGAGCCGATATGGTAGGGGATCGACAGCGAGGTGTAGCGCACGCGCGCCGGGAACAATTCGACCAGCAGCGCCGCGACGGGGCCGTAGGTCATGCCCGACAGCACGCCCAGCAGCATGATCGCGAGCACCATCTGCGCCGCGTGCGCGAACGGCGGATGCACCTTGCCCGCGGGATAGCCCGCGCGCGCCAGCGCGGCGTCGAGCGCGGCGTCGTCGGCGGTGTCCACCGTCCGCCCGCCGATCGTCACCACCGGCGCCGCGCCCCCCGCGAGCTTGGCATAGGCCACGCCGCGCTTCGACAGCGCATCGAGCGCGCGGCCGCATGGGGTCGCCTGTCCGTGCGTGGCGAAGGGGTTGAAGGTGCAGTCGCTGCCCCGCACCACCACCGGCGCGCGCGCCACAGCCGCCGCCTGCGCGGGGTTGCCCGCCGCCGCCATCCAGTGGAACAGGGGAAAGATCAGCAGCAGGGTCAGCACATAGCCCGCGATGATCGGCGGCTTGCGCCCCACCTTGTCCGACAGCCAGCCGAACAGCACGTACCAGATCATGCTCGCCGCCGCCGTCACGCCCAGCATCAGCCGCGCGGGCACCTCGTCGATCCTGACCGCGCTCTGGATGAAGTAGAGCGACTGGAAGTGCGCGGTGTAGAAGATCACGGTCAGCCCGCCCGCCACCCCGAACAGCGCGACCAGCACGCGGCGCCATTTGGCGGAGGTGTCGAAGCTCTCGCGCAGCGGATTGCGCGCGATCCCGCCCTCGGCCTGGAGCGCGCGGAACACCGGGCTCTCGTGCAGCAGCAGCCGCACCCACAGCGACACGCCGAGCAGCACCAGGCTGAACAGGAACGGCAGGCGCCAGCCCCATGCCGCCCACTCCGCCTTGGGGATGAAGGCATTGGCGGCGATCACCACGCTCAGGCTCAGCAGGAAGCCCGCGGCGACGCCCGCATGGATGAAGCTGGTATAGAGACCGCGCCGGTGCGCGGGCGCATGCTCGGCGACATAGACCGCCGCCCCGCCATATTCGCCGCCGAGCGCGAGCCCCTGCGCGACGCGCAGCGCCACCAGCAGCAATGGTGCCGCGATCCCGATCTGCTGGTAGGTCGGCAGCAGCCCCACCCCCGCGGTCGCCCCGCCCATCACCGCGACGGTCGCGAGGAAGGTGTATTTGCGCCCCAGCCGATCGCCCAGCACGCCGAACAGCACCGCCCCGATCGGCCGCATGCCGAAGCCGACGCCGAACGTCGCGAGCGCGATCAGCAGCGAGACCGCCGGATTGCCCGCGGGAAAGAAATGCTGGCCGATGATCCCGGCGAGCGTGCCGTACACGAAGAAATCATACCATTCGAACATCGTGCCGAGCGTCGACGCGACGATCACCAGCCGGGTGGTGGAGCGCGCATGCCCGCCGCCCGCGGTCGGCGCGATCGGACTGCTCACCCGACGCGCATCGCCTTGAGCGGGCGCGCCTTGCCGATCCGGATGATGTAGCTGCCCATGATGCCGCGGCGGATGTGGACGTTGGTGCCGGGCTTGTACGCGATCGGGATGCCCCCTTCGGTGGTGCGCCACAGCGCGCCCGTGGCAAGCCGGATCGTCCAGCGATCATAGCCGTACTGGGTCATCGACGCGACGGTCGAGTCGATCTGCTCGACCTCCTCGGCCGGCGCCGCGCGCGCCGCCTTGGGCAGCTTGGGCGGCTTGACCGCGGCGAGCCGCGCGGGCGCCCCGCCGCCGTTGAAGCCGAACATCGCCCGGCGATCCTCGTGCACCTGTTCGCGGTCCATCACCACCACCTGGCGCGCGGCCACCGCCTGCTGCAGCCGGTCGAGCGCGGCGTCGTAGCAAGCCGCGCGCGCGCGCGGATCGGGCATCGGGCGGCACGCGACCAGCGGCGCCAGCGCGCGGTCCGAAGCGCGGCCATTGTCCTCGGCCCCCGCCGGCGCGGCCAGCATCGCAAGCGCCATCCCCAGTCGCGCGATCATCGGCACCCCCTCCCATCTCCTCGCGGCGCATGCGCCCCCCGGCGCGAGCATAGCGCGGCGCGGCCGCGCGATATAGCCGTAACAGACGGGGCGGGCTTATTCGATCGCGCCGCGATGGTTGCGCCCGTCGAACGCGACGATCCGCGCGTCGACCCCGTGCCCCTCGTCCAGGCAGCGCAGGTTGACGCTGATACTCCGGGGGTGCGAGCGCGGCCGGTAGAAGCTCTTGATGCCGCACTGGCCGCAGAAGATGTGGCGCGCGGTGCCCGTGCCGAAGCGGTAGGTGACCGTCTCCCTCTGGCCCTCGACCAGGCGGAAATCGTCCTCGGGCACGATCAGGTGGAGATAGCCCGTCATCGCGCAGATCGAGCAGTCGCAGGCATGCACCTCGACCTCGCCCGCGGGCACCTCCGCCTCGAACCGCACCAGCCCGCAATGGCAGCCCCCCGCGACCTTCACGCGCGCCATCCGGCCGCGATCGCGGTTTCGGCGATCGGATCGTCGGTCATCCCGGTCCTCCTCCAGCGTCCGATATAGGCACCCGACGCGCGTTCGTCAGCGTGCTTGCGGCCGCCGCCAAAGCGCGTAAGCTGCGCCATAACGCGATCGCTGCGTACAGGCGACGCAGGAGAGTGAACGATGGAACGCAAGGCCGTCCCCAATCCGGACCCCTATCCCGCCGGCAAGGTGGGCGGATGGTACAGGCTCGCGGCGATGCTGGCGCCGGGCGCGGGTTGCGACTGCCAGATGCTCGCGCTGACCATCGCCGACGGCGTCGGCGCGGCCAAGCCGGCGGAGGTGAAGCGGGCGGCGAAGAAGATAGCGGAGCGGTAGAACGGCGCCGAAGCCCTCTCCCCGGCGGGGGAGAGCTTATGACGGTCCTTCCTCACCGCTAAGCTGAGAAAGTTGAGGTGCGCGCGCTTCGCGCGTTCACGCGGCACCCGCGCTGGGGCGGGCCGGCGGAAGCGGCGGCGATGTGCGACATCACGTCCATTCCTCCAGCGGGAGCGGACAGACCAAGTCTCACAACAATTCCTACTTTGCAAAGCCGTTCGGCGCGCATCTTGGGACAAGATGGGGCGTGCGGCGTTGAGCATGGCGTGAAAGGACACCATTATGGATCATGCCGACCGAACGATCGCGCTACGCCGCACCGCCGAGATGGCGGCCGTCTTCATGATCGGCGACGGCCTGCTCGGGATCATGCAGCCCGCCCGGCACGTCGACTTGTGGCGATCACGTTATGCCGCGATCGACCTGCTCGTGCGTCCGTTCGGCGGCAAGCCGGCCAGCCGCCGCGCCTACGGCATCGTGCAGGTGGCGCTCGGGCTTGCACTGGCGTCGCGGCTTTCGGCTGACTGAACGTGAAGATCGCGTGGAGCACGGGAAGAAGTGGCGGAGAGCGGAAGGGCGGCTTTCAGTTGACTGCAGGGTAAGCGGACGTTGGCAGCTCCCGTCTAGAAGCTTACGATCTCGCCGTGACGCTATACCGGAAAGCATGGCTGTTCATGGCGTGGACCCTGCTCGTTCTGGCAGCCTCACCCGTTTGGCTCTTCTGGCCGATAGCTCGTTGGGGTTTTGTCGCCGCGTTACGGGGAATGGCCTTTTGGCTGGCGCACGGTGCTGCGTCCCTATGGCTTTTCCGCTGCCCGGTGTGTGGAACCTCACCGTTCACGACACGGACGCGCTTCCTAACGATCAACCACCCTTGGCCGCGTCGATGCTGTTTTAAATGCGGCCATGACCTACGGCTACCCAGCAACGCCTGTGATCCGGATGTCGGCTATAGGGATGTTCGGGCCAAGCCCTAGATGGCCGAGATTGGGCCGACAGCAAACGCGCGCCCCCTACTTCTTGCGCGTGAAGTCCACCGACACCACGTTCGATCCGTCCTCCACCGGGCGCACCACCGGGTCGTTCTCGGCCGCCGCGATCTCCTCGGGCTGCTGGTCCTCGAGCTGGGCGGAGAAGTGGAGCGCGAAATCGACCGCGGGATCGTGGAAGGCGGTGATCGCGGCGAACGGGATCGCGAGCTTCGAGCCGATCTGGTTGAACGACAGCCCGACCTCGAACCCCGTCGCCGAGACGTGCAGGTCCCAGAAGCGGTTCTGGATGACGATCGTCATCTCGTCGGGATAGCGATCGGTGAGGTGGCGCGGGATGTCGACGCCTGGCGCGTGCGTCTTGAAGGTGATGAAGAAATGGTGCGCGCCGGGGAGCACGCCGCCCTTTTCGACCTGCCCGAGCACGCGGCCGACGACCGCGCGCAGCGCATCCTGGACGATCTCGTCATAGGGAATCAGGCTGTCGGGCGCGCCGTCGCTCATGGCGTTCCAAGTGAACGCCGTCGCCGGACGGGTCAAGCGTTGCCTGCTCGGGCTCCGCCGCTATAGCGGTAGCCGCGATGCGCACCGCCACGATCAGCCGCAAGACCGCCGAAACGGCGATCGAGGCGTCCGTCGATCTCGACGGCACGGGCGTATACCGCGTGGCGACGGGGATCGGCTTCCTCGACCACATGATCGAGCAGCTCGCGCGTCATTCGCTGATCGACATCGATCTCGCCTGCGCGGGCGATCTGCATATCGACCAGCACCACACCACCGAGGATTCGGCGCTCGCGCTCGGCCAGGCGATCGCCCGGGCGCTCGGCGAGCGGCGCGGGATCACGCGCTACGGCACCGCCTATGCCCCCATGGACGAGACGCTGAGCCGGGTGGCGATCGATATTTCGGGGCGGCCGTTCCTCGTGTGGAAATCGGGCTTCAGCCAAGCGAAGCTGGGCGAGCTCGACACCGAGCTGATCGAGCATTGGTTCCACAGCTTCGCGGGCGAGGTGGGGATGACGCTCCACGTCGAGACGCTCTACGGGCGCAACAACCACCATATCTGCGAGAGCATCTTCAAGGGGCTGGCGCGCGCGTTGCGCGTCGCGATCGCGATCGACCCGCGCAAGGCGGACGCGATCCCATCGACCAAGGGCACGCTGGGCGGCGCATGACGCTGGCGCTGATCGATTATGGCGCGGGCAACCTCCATTCGGTGGAGAACGCGCTGCGCGCGGCGGGCGCGGAGGCGATCGCGGTGACCGCCGATCCCTACGCGGTCGCGGCGGCGGATCGCATCGTGCTGCCGGGGGTGGGCGCCTATGCCGCGTGCATGAGCGCGCTCGCGGGCATTCCGGGGATGATCGACGCGCTCGACCGCCGCGTGCGGAACGAAGGGCGGCCGTTCCTCGGCGTGTGCGTCGGCATGCAGCTGATGGCCGACGGGGGCGAGGAATTCGGCAGCCACAAGGGGCTCGGCTGGATCCCGGGGACGGTGGAGCGGCTCGAGCCGGCCGATCCCGCGGCGCGCGTGCCACACATGGGGTGGAACGACGTGACCCCGCTCAATCCGCACCCGTTGATCGTGCCGGGCGAGGCGTATTTCCTGCACAGCTTCGCGTTCCACCCGCGCGAGCGCGGCGACCTCGCGGCCACCACCGACCATGGCGGCCAGGTGACCGCCGCGATCGCGCGCGACAATCTGGTCGGCGTCCAGTTCCACCCCGAGAAGAGCCAGTCCTACGGGCTCGCCCTGCTCGCGCGCTTCCTGGAGTGGCGGCCGTGAAGCTATGCAGTTCCTCCCCGAGCTTTGCTCGGGGAGGGGGACCGCACGAAGTGCGGTGGAGGGGCCGCCGCATCAGCGGCGGTTGCA
>CAXUGZ010000003.1:0-10092 GCA_964250685.1 uncultured Sphingomonadaceae bacterium | reverse complement strand
GGGACCGCCGCCGCAGGCGGTGGTGGAGGGGCAATGCGCGCCCTCCGCCGCTGCGCGGCGGCCCCTCCACCAGCCTACGGCTGGTCCCCCTCCCCATGTGAAACATGGGGAGGATCTTTAGTGGCGCTCACCGTCTATCCCGCGATCGATCTCAAGGGGGGCCAGGTGGTGCGCCTGGCCGAGGGGGACATGGCGCGCGCGACGGTCTATGGCGACGATCCCGCCGCGCAGGCGCGCCAGTTCGCGTTCGCGGGCGCCGACCACCTCCACGTCGTCGATCTCGACGCGGCGTTCAGCGGCCGGTCCGAGAACGGCGCGGCGGTCGAGGCGATCGTCGCCGCGTCGAGCGCCCGGGTGCAGGTCGGCGGCGGCATCCGCACGCGCGCCGCGATCGAGCGCTGGCTGGAGCGCGGCGCGTGGCGCGTCGTGATCGGCACCGCCGCGCTCGATTCGCCCGATCTGGTGCGCGATGCGGCGCGCGCCTTGCCCGGGCGCATCGTCGTCGCGTGCGACGCGCGCGACGGCATGGTCGCGACGCGCGGCTGGGCGGACGTGTCCGACGTGCCCGTGGCCGACCTCGCCGCGCGCTTCGCGGACGCGGGCGTGGCGGCGTTGCTGTTCACCGATGTCGGGCGCGACGGGATGCTCCAGGGCTGCAACGTGCGCGCGACGATCGCGCTCGCGCGCGGCACGTCGCTGCCCGTGATCGCGAGCGGGGGGGTCAGGGGGCTGACCGACATCGCCGATCTCGCGCGCTATGCGAGCGAGGGGATCGAGGGCGTGATCACCGGCCGCGCGCTCTATGACGGGCGGCTCGATTTGCCCGCCGCGCTGCGGATGGCGGCGGCATGAGGGGGGGTGAACTATCTCCCTCTCCCCTGAAGGGGAGAGGGCTATGACCGTGCGCGTGCGCGTCATCCCCTGCCTCGACGTCGCGGGCGGGCGCGTGGTCAAGGGGGTGCAGTTCCTCGACCTGGCCGACGCGGGCGATCCGGTAGAGCAGGCGCGCGTCTACGACGCGGCGGGCGCGGACGAACTGTGCTTCCTCGACATAACCGCCAGCCACGAGCGGCGCGGCACCATCCTCGACGTGGTCGCGCGCACCGCGGCGGTGTGCTTCATGCCGCTGACCGTCGGCGGCGGGGTGCGATCCGCGGGCGACGCGCGCGCGCTACTCCTGGCCGGCGCGGACAAGGTGGCGATCAATTCGGCGGCGGTCAGGCGCCCCGAGCTCGCCGCCGAGCTCGCCGACCGCTTCGGCGCGCAATGCGTGGTCGGCGCGATCGACGCCAAGGCGGTGGCGCGCGGACGCTGGGAGGTGTTCACGCATGGCGGACGGCGGCCGACCGGGATCGACGCGGTCGAGCATGCGATCCGCCTCGCCGAATTGGGCGCGGGCGAACTGCTCGTCACCTCGATGGACAATGACGGCACCAAGGGCGGTTACGACCTCGCGCTCACGCGCGCGATCGCGGATGCGGTATCGGTGCCGGTGATCGCCAGCGGGGGCGTGGGCACGCTCGACGATCTGGTCGCGGGCGTGGCGCAGGGGCATGCCAGCGCGGTGCTGGCGGCGAGCATCTTCCACTTCGGCGAGCATAGCGTCGCCGAGGCGCATGCGGCGCTCGCCGCAGCGGGGCTGCCCGTGCGCGGGACGGCGGCGTGAGCGACACGCTCGCCCGGCTGGAGGCGACCATCGCCGCGCGGCGCGGGGGCGATGCGGGCGCGTCCTATGTCGCCAGCCTGTTCGCCGCCGGCCGCCCGAAGATCGCGCGCAAGCTGGGCGAGGAGGCGATCGAGACGATCGTCGCCGCGCTGGCGCAGGACCGGGCCGCGCTCACCGGCGAGGCGGCCGACCTCGTGTTCCACCTGCTGGTGCTGCTGGCGGATGCCGGCGTCGCGCTCGACGAGGTGCTGGCCGAGCTGGAGCGGCGCGAAGGGGTTTCGGGGATCGCGGAGAAGGCGGGGCGGACGAGCGGTTGAGTTCCCGGGATGGCGGTAAAGGAGTCGGTATGCCGATCGACGCGACGCTCGCCTATGATGACGGCAACATCTTCGCGCGCATCCTGCGCGGGGAGATACCGTGCCGCAAAGTGTATGAGGACGAGTTCGCGCTCGCCTTCCACGATATCGCGCCCGCCGCACCGCTCCACATCCTGGTGATCCCCAAGCGGCCATACGTCTCGTGGGACGATTTCTCCGCGCGCGCGTCCGAGGCCGAGATCGCGGGCTTCGTCCGTGCGGTGGGCCAGGTAGCGCGCGACCACCGGCTGGTCGCGCCCGGCTATCGCCTGCTCGCCAATGTCGGCGGGCATGGCGGGCAGGAGGTGGCGCACCTCCACGTCCACCTGTTCGGCGGGGCGCCGCTGGGGCCGATGCTCGCGCGCTAGGCCGCTATTGCACTGCGGCGACAAGGCGTTAGGCTCCCCCCTCCAGCAAGCCCGTCCGAAGGAACCCGCATGCTCTTTTCCCGCGTCAAGCCGCTGGACGCCATTTTGCGCACTGCCGAGAAGAAGGGCCTTCACCGGACGCTCGGCGCGTTCCAGCTGACGATGCTGGGGATCGGCGCGGTGATCGGGACGGGCATCTTCGTGCTGACGAGCGAGGCCGCGCAGAAGGCCGGACCGGGCATGCTGCTGAGCTTCTGCGTCGCGGGCTTCGTCTGCGCGGTGGCGGCGCTGTGCTATTCGGAGCTCGCCTCGATGGTGCCGGTCGCGGGATCGGCCTACACCTATACCTATGCCGTGGTCGGCGAGCTGCTGGCGTGGATGGTCGGCTGGGCGCTGATCCTGGAATATGCGGTCGGCGCGAGCGCGGTCGCGGTCGGCTGGTCGAACCATGCGCAGGGCCTGCTGCATGGCTTCGGACTCGATCTGCCCGCCTGGATGAGCAACGGCGACGCGCTGATGGCGAAGATCGAGCTCGCGCTCGGCGCCACCGCGTCGCCCGATCTGATCACCGCCGCCCAGATCGGCGGCTATGTCAACGCGCCCGCGGTGGTGATCGCCGCCCTCGTCACCTGGCTGCTGATCATCGGCACGACCGAAAGCGCGCGCGTCAACGCGGTGCTCGTCGCGATCAAGATCCTCGCGCTGTCACTGTTCGTGGCGCTGACGCTGCCCGTGCTCAAGGCAAGCCATTTCAGCTCGCCGGCGGAGCCCTTCCTGCCGACCGGCACGACCGGGGTGCTCGGCGCCGCCGCCTCGATCTTCTTTGCCTATGTGGGCTTCGACGCGGTCTCGACCGCGGCCGAGGAGACCAAGAACCCGCAGCGCAACGTGCCGATCGGGCTGATCGGCAGCCTCGCGATCTGCACGCTCTTCTATCTGCTCGTCGCGAGCGGGGCGATCGGCGCGATCGGCGCGCAGCCGGTGACGACGCTCGGCGGCGCGGTGCTGTCGCCCGGATCGGCCGAGATTGCGGGGCGCTGCGCCGCGATCACCGCCGGCGGCGCGATCGAGCCGCTGGTCTGCTCGAAGGAAGCGCTGGTCCATGTGCTGGATACGATCGGCTGGCCGGGGGTCGGCCGGCTGGTCGGGCTTGCGGCGGTGCTGGCGCTGCCCTCGGTCGTGCTGATGATGATGTTCGGCCAGACGCGCGTGTTTTTCACCATGGCGCGCGATGGGCTGCTGCCGGCGCGGCTGGCGGCGGTGCATCCCAAATTCCGCACGCCGCATGTCGTGACCACGGTCACCGGCGTCGGGACGGCCCTCGCCGCCGCCTTCCTGCCGGTCGGCAAGCTGGCGGATTACTCGAATTCGGGCACGTTGTTCGCCTTCATGATGGTGGCGGTGTCGGTGATGGTGCTGCGCAGGACCGATCCGGGCCGCCACCGCCCGTTCCGCACGCCGCTGGTGTGGATCGTGGCCCCGCTGGCGATCATCGGCTGCGTCGGCCTGTACGTGTCGCTGACGCTGAGCGCGATCCTGGTGCTGCCCGGCTGGGGCGCGCTCGGGCTGCTGATCTACTTCCTCTACAGCCGCAAGCGCAGCCATGTCGGACGCGGCGTATCCGACGTGCCGGAGCCCGAGGCGTATGCCGGCACAAGGCCGGGCCCGCCCGCCGCGCGCTGACGGGCACCCTCTCCCTTGCCGGAAGAGGGTTTAGCTTTACGGCCCGCCGCGGCCGCCCACCGCGCCGAAGATCTGGCCCGTGGTGTAGCTGAACGCCGGATCGGCCAGCGCCACGAACAGCGGCGCGAGCTCGGCGGGCTGGCCGGGACGGCCCATCGGCGTATCCTCGCCGAAGGTGACGAGCTTCTCCTGCGTCTGCCCGCCCGTGACCTGGAGCGGGGTCCAGACCGGGCCGGGCGCCACCCCGTTGACGCGGATGCCCTTGGCGGCGAGCTGCTTGGCCAGCCCCTTGGTCCAGATCATGATCGCGCCCTTGGTGGCGGCATAATCGATGATGTTCTCGCCCGGATCATAGGCGTTGACCGAGGTGGTGTTGATGATCGCCGATCCCGGCCGAAGATGCGGCACCGCCGCCTTGGTGATGCGGAAATTGGCGTAGATGTTGGTCTTGAAGGTGTTGTCGAAATCCTCCTCGCTGATGTCGAGGATCGAATCGTGGCTGATCTGGCGCGCGGCGTTGTTGACCAGGATGTCGAGCCCGCCCAGCCCCGCGACCGCGTCCGCCACCAGCCGCCGGCAGAACGGCTCCGCGCGGATGTCGCCCGGCAGCAGCACCGCCTTGCGGCCCGCCTGCTCGATCAGCGCCTTGACCTCGCGCGCGTCGCTCTCCTCGGGGGGGAGGTAGCCGATCGCGACGTCGGCGCCCTCGCGCGCGAAGGCGATCGCGGCGGCGCGGCCGATGCCGCTGTCGCCGCC
This sequence comes from uncultured Sphingomonadaceae bacterium, assembly GCA_964250685.1. GTDB lineage: Bacteria > Pseudomonadota > Alphaproteobacteria > Sphingomonadales > Sphingomonadaceae > Sphingomonas_I. Next base: position 5,263 of record CAXUGZ010000003.1, on the reverse strand, counting down.
GGTGATGAGCGCCTTGCGCCCGGCCAGCCGGCCATTGCCCTTGTAGCTGGTCTCGCCATGATCGGGGCGCGGGTCCATCCGGCTGGCGAGTCCGGGCCAGGGCTGGAGCTGCTTGCGGAAGGGCGGCTTGGGATAATCGGCCGATTGCGCGCTGGTGGGCGCGCCGGGCGGATGTTTCTCCTGCGCCAGCGCGGGCGCGGCGACCGCCGCCGCCGCAAGCCCGACCGCCACGCCACCGAACACATCGCGCCGCGAGGGCGCCTCCCGATCGTTCGCCATACCGTCCTCCTTGGGTCGCTGATCTAAACCAGCGGCTGTGGCGCGGGTTCAGCGCCGCGCAAAAAAAGCCAAGGATTACAAGCCGCCGATCAGCCGAGCCGCGCCCGCACCAGCGCGTCCAGCTTCGCCTCGGGCCGCGCGCCGTAATGCGCGATGACCTCCGCGGCGGCGATCGCGCCCATCCGCAGGCAATCGGGCACCGTGCGCCCCTGGACGTGGCCCGCGAGGAAGCCCGCCGCGAACAGGTCGCCCGCGCCGGTGGTGTCGAGGATGCGCTCGACCGGGTCGGCCGCGACCGCGTGGCGCGTGCCGCGCTCGACCGCGATCGCGCCCTCCGCCCCGCGCGTCACCACCAGCAAGGGCACCTTGCCGGCGACCGCATCCACCGCCGCGTCGAAATCGTCGCTGCCCGTCAGCGCGCGGATCTCGCCTTCGTTGGCGAACAGGATGTCGACCAGCCCGCCATCGATCAGGGTGCGCCAATCGGCGCCGTGGCGCGCGATGCAGAAGGCGTCGGACAGCGTGAAGGCGATCTTGCGCCCCGCCGCGCGCGCGATCTCGATTCCCGCGCGCATCGCCGCGCGCGGCTCGTCGGGATCCCACAGATAACCTTCGAGGTAGAGGATGCCCGCCGACGCGATCAGATCGCGGTCGAGCGCGTGCGCGGGCAGGAATTGCGACGCGCCGAGGAAGGTGTTCATCGTCCGCTGCGCATCGGGCGTGACGAGGATCAGGCAGCGCGCAGTGCTCGGCTGGCCGGGGCGCACAGGCGTAGCGAAGGCGACCCCGTTGGCGCGGATGTCGTGCGCGAACACGCGGCCGAGCTGGTCGTCCGCCACCTGCCCGATATAGCCGCATTTGCAGCCGAGCGCGGCCATGCCCGCGACCGTGTTCGCCGCCGATCCCCCGCTGATCTCGCGCCCCGGCCCCATCCGCGCGTAGAGCCGCTCGGCGGCGTCCTCGTCCATCAGCTGCATCGATCCCTTGGTAAGCCCGACGTCCGCGATGAAGGCGTCATCGGCCTGGGCGATGACGTCGACGATGGCGTTGCCGATCGCGACGATGTCGAGCGTGGGTTCGGGCATGAGCGGGCGGTCTCCTGGTGCAGCGTGCCGCGTAGGGGAGCGCGCCGCGCTTGCCAAGGCGGCGGCCGGGTGGTGGAGGGGCGTCATGCGCCCGGCCTTCTTCCCTCTCGCGCTGCTGGCGGCGCTCGGCGGCTGCGGAACCGAGGCGCCACGGCCGGCGCCGATCGCCGCGCGCCCGCCGCCCGCGCCCGAGCAGGGGCTGGGCCGCGCGATGGGGCAGCAGGCGGGCACGCTGGTCGCGTTGTTCGGCGCGCCCGCGCTCGACGTGCGTGAGGGGCCGGCGCGCAAGCTCCAGTTCCGCGGGCCGGCCTGCACGCTCGATGCCTATCTCTACCCGGCACCCGGCGGCGGGGCGGCGCGCGTCACCTGGATCGACACGCGCACGCCGCGCGGCGATGCGATCGACCGCGCCTCGTGCGTCGCCGCGCTCAGCCGGCGCTGATTGTCTCGCGGTGCAGCACTTGCTATCCGCGCGGCCGATGCAGGCCGCTCCCGAGACCTCCCGAGTCGCCGTGCGCCGCGTGGCGTGCGACGGCGCGAGCGACATCCCTGGGGGCGCGGCGCTCGGCCATCCGCGCGTCTATCTGGAGATCGACGAGAAGGGCTATGTCGATTGCGGCTATTGCGACCGCCGCTTCATCCTGATCGGCGGCCCGGCCGACAGCGCGCACGGATAAGGCCCTCTCCCTGAAGGGGGAGAGGGTTGGGAGAGGGGGAACACATAAGGATAATCCATGGCCGATCTTTCCGCTTTTCCGATCACGGCGCGCTGGAAGCCCACGCACCCCGATCGCATCCAGCTCTATTCGGTGCCGACCCCCAACGGCGTGAAGGTGTCGATCGCGCTGGAGGAGCTGGGGCTGCCGTATGAGGCGCACGCGATCGCGATGGGGCAGGACGAGACGCACAGCGCCGAATTCACCTCGCTCAATCCCAACGCCAAGATTCCCGCGATCATCGATCCCGACGGGCCGGGGGGCGCGCCCCTGGGGCTGTGGGAATCGGGCGCGATCCTGCTCTACCTCGCCGAGAAGACGGGCAAGCTGCTGCCCAACGACCCGGCGCTGCGCTACGAGGCGATCCAGTGGGTGTTCTTCCAGATGGGCGGGGTGGGGCCGATGTTCGGCCAGCTCGGCTATTTCCACAAATTCGCCGGGCGCGAGATCGAGGACAAGCGCCCGCTCGAACGCTATCGCGCCGAGGTCAAGCGGCTGCTCGGCGTGCTCGAGGCGCGGCTCGAGGGACGCGAATGGATCGCGGGCGGCGAGTATGGCATCGCCGACATCGCGCTGATCGGCTGGGTGCGCGGGCTCGACGTCAGCTATAATGCAAGCCAGCTGGTCGGGCTCGACACGCTGGTGCGCGTGCCCGCTTGGCGCGACCGCATCCTCGCGCGGCCGGCGGTGCAGCGCGGGCTGGCGGTTCCCGAGCGGCTGTAGGCGAAGGCTCAGGCGGGGGTGACGCGCACGCTCACCTCGAGCGCGGCGAAGTCCCCGGCCGCGCCGAGATAGCCGCCCGTGACGGGCATGATCTGCCCGTTGCAGCGCCCGACCGCGACCGGGATCAGCCCGGCCGAGCCGACGCGGCGGTGGGTGGGATCGAACGCGATCCACCCCGCGCAGGGCAGATACACCTCCGCCCAGGCGTGGGTCGATCCCGTATCGTCGGCGGTGGCGTCGGGATCGTACAGATAGCCCGAGACCGCGCGCGCGCCGAAGCCCAGGTGGCGCACGCAATCGATGAATAGCGCGGCGATGTCGCGGCACGATCCGCTGGCGAGCGCGAGCGTCTCGAGCGGGCTCTGCGTCCCCTCCTCGTCGCGCGTGCGGTAGAGCACCGCATCGAGCATGCCGGCGTTGATGTCCTTGAGCAGCGACAGCGTATCGGTCGGCTCGGCGAGCACGAAGCCGCGCGCCCACCCCGCCAGCGCGCCGTTCGCATCCTCATGCTGCGGCACCAGCAACGCGCCGAGATCGGCCGCCTCGCCCTCGCCATAGGCGAAGGGGTAGGCATGCGCGCCGGGCGCGATGCGGAACACGGGCCACGCGGCGGCGGTCTGCGCGACGAGGATATCGCTCTCGATCACGAGCTCGGCGGCGGGCGCGGCGAAGGTGGCGGTGGCGATCTGGTTGCCGAACACGTCCTGCGTCCAATCGAGCGAAGCCTCGGGCGTGCAGCGCAGCGTGTTATCGAGGATGCCGAGATCGTGTCCGCCGCGCGGGAACAGCATCAGCCGGTGCGGCTGGAGCGCCACCGCGCGCGCGTAGCGGTAGAGAGTCGTGTGCTGGATGCGGAGCTTCATGCCGCACGTTAACGCATCAGGCCCGCCGCGCGTAGTGCGTCCTCGATCACCTTGCCGACGCCGCTCGGCCCCATGGCATGCGGCGGCGCGGACGGCGCGGGATCGGCGATCCGCTCCGCGCGGATCGTGCGCGGCACCGGAAGCGAGCGCGCGGCCTCCTGCTCCGCATGGCGCGGCTCGTCGGCGCGCGGGGCTTTGGCGCGCGGCTGTTCCCCGAGCAGGCCCCAGAAACGCGCGATGTGGCGCGTCGACGAGATGCTCGCCTCGAGCATATAGGCGCCGCTCGCGCCGCAGCCGTCCGGCCCGCGCGTGTCGAGCGGAGTGCCGTGCCCCATGCCGGTGATGCTGTATTCCTCGATCAGCTCGGTGCCGGTCGCGTCGCACCAGACGCGGCGCGGATAGCCGTCGACCAGGTCGGTCCGGCTGGGCGCGGCGTCGAGCCCGTGCAGCGCGCGCCACTGGCCGACGATCGCGTCGGCGTTGGACGGGTTGACGGTCGCGTCGCCGCTGCCGTGCCAGATCGAGATCGTCGGCCAGGGCCCCTGATGCTGCGATGCACGACGGACCTGTGCGGCAAGCTCGGCTTCGGGGGGATAGCCCTGGCCGCGCATGCGATCGAACGCCTGCGGAATCGAGTTCACGCTGCCATAAGGCAGGCCCGCTATGATCGCGCCGCCGGCGAACACCTCGGGATAGGCGGCGAGCATCACCGAAGTCATCGCCCCGCCAGCGGAGAGCCCGGTGACGAACACGCGGTCGGGATCGATCGCGTGCGCGCGCACCGTGGCGGTGATCATCTGCCGGGTCGACAGCGCCTCGCCCGAACCGCGCTGAATATCGTCGGGCGAGAACCACGAGAAGCAGAGGTTGGCGTTGTTCGCGCGCCGCTGCTCGGGAAACAGCAGGGCGAAACCGTGCTCGTCCGCCAGCCGCGACCAGCCCGCGCCGGTGTCGTAGCCCGCCGCGGTCTGCGTGCATCCGTGCAGCACCACCACCAACGGCGCGTGCGCGCCCAGGCCGGCGGGAATGTAGGTGCGCGCCCGCAACGCGCCGGGATTGGAGCCGAACGCGTCGAGGTCGGTCAGCCGATCGACCGCCGCCGTGTCGGCGCGGGCCGCCATCTTGCGCATCGCGGCCAGGCGCGCGATCGTATCGGACAGGCTGCTCATCACGGGATACTCCGGCGCTCGATCTGCTGCAGCATGCTGCGCTGCACAACAGATCGGCGTCGCGCAGCATTTTTGCAAGAGGCAATCGTTTGCGGCGGAGCGCTATCTATTCGGCGCGGACGTGGTATAAGAGCGGCGCTGACGTCGCCTGCGACGGATATCGGGCCGCCTTGGCTCCCTGTGTCCCTTTCTAGCCTCACCGAAGCCGGGATGCGCCGCGTTGGCGCATGCCCGTCACATGGGACAAAGGATACCCATATGATTACCGGAACCGTCAAATTCTTCAATCCCGACAAGGGCTATGGCTTCATCGCGCCCGAGGGCGGCGGTGGCGACGCCTTCGTTCACATCAGCGCGGTCGAGCGCGCCGGAATGCGCACGCTCGATAAGGACCAGCGCGTCTCCTACGAGCTGGAAACCGATCGTCG
>CAXUGZ010000002.1:24219-25009 GCA_964250685.1 uncultured Sphingomonadaceae bacterium | reverse complement strand
CGACCACGACGTTCAATGACGAGTTCGACTTCGCGTCGGGCACCGGCGGCATCGCGGGCGCCGCGATGGAGGTCAGCGTCCAGACGGCGAACTACCTCAACCTCACCACGCTGACGCTGAACGGCAGCTCCACGCCCTTCACCCAGACGGCGTTCGGCACGGGCTACCTCTACACCGCCTCGATCACGTCTCCGACCCTGCAGCCGCTCAACAAGCTGTTCGTGGCGGGCAACGTGGTCGGCACCGGCGGCAGCTACAGCGGCAACGTCTCGTTCACGGCGGGAGCCGTTCCCGAGACGGCGACGTGGGCGATGATGCTCGTCGGCTTCGGCGCCGTCGGCAGCGCGCTGCGCACCAGCCGCCGCCGCAGCGACGCTTTCGCCTGATCCGGTCGGGTTAACGCGAATCGAAGGGGCCGCCGATCTTCGGATCGGCGGCCCTTCTCGTTTATGGGACTCGATCAGCCGGCGCGGTCCATTCCGTCGGCCAGAGCGAGCAGGTAGCGGCCATAGCCCGTCTTGGCGAATGCCTCGCCGCGCCGTCGCAGCTGGCCCGCGTCGATGAACCCATTCTCGAACGCGATCTCCTCGAGGCACGCGATCTGCAATCCCTGCCGGTGCTGCACCGTGCGGACGAATTCGGACGCTTCGAGCAGGCTGTCGTGCGTGCCCGTGTCGAGCCAGGCATGGCCGCGCGAGAGCTGCTCGACGTAGAGCTCGCCGCGCTCCATGTAGAGACGGTTGAGGTCGGTGATCTCCAGCTCGCCGCGCGCCGAGGGCCGCACCGTCCG
>CAXUGZ010000002.1:0-24209 GCA_964250685.1 uncultured Sphingomonadaceae bacterium | reverse complement strand
CGCGAATCGTAGAAATAAAGGCCGGTCACCGCCTGGTGCGACTTGGGCCGGCGCGGCTTCTCCTCGATCGTCAGCGCGCGCCCCGCGCCGTCGAGCTCGACCACGCCATAGGCCTCGGGATGCTCGACATGGTAGGAGAAGATCGTGGCGCCGTGCGTGCGCTCCACCGCGCGGCGCAGGCGCACGCCGAGATCGGCGCCGAAGAAGATGTTGTCGCCCAGCACCAGCGCGCCCGGGCCGCCGGCGAGGAACGGCTCCCCGATCGTGAACGCCTGCGCCAGCCCCTCGGGGCGCGGCTGCACCGCATAGTCGATCGCCATGCCGAACTGGCTCCCGTCCTCGAACAGCCGCCGATAGTTATCGAGATATTCGGGCGAGGAGATGATCAGCACCTCGCGCAGGCCCGCCAGCATCAGCACCGACATCGGATAATAGATCATCGGCTTGTCGTAGATCGGCAGCAGCTGCTTGTTGATCGCGAGCGTCGCGGGGTGGAGGCGCGTGCCGCTGCCGCCGGCGAGGATGATGCCCTTCATGCGCCAGCGCGCTCCCTAGTCATGAGCTGGTCCACGATCTCGTCCACGCTTTCGCGCCAGCCGCGCGGCACGATGCCGTAATCGTGCGTGAGCTTGGCGGTCGACAGGCGCGAATTGGCGGGCCGTCGCGCCGGGGTGGGATAATCGGCGGTGGTGATCGGCGTCACGCGCGGCGTGGCGCCGCCGCTCCGCCCCGCACGCGCGACCACCGCGCACGCCAGCTCGTGCCAGCTCGCTTCTCCGGCATTGACGAAGTGATACGTCCCCCAGCGCGCATCCGCACTCGCCACGAGGCGCGGCAGCAGCGCCAGGATCGCGGCGGCGATGTCGCCCGCCGCGGTCGGGCAGCCATGCTGGTCCGCAACGACGCGCAGCTCGGGCCGTTCGGCGGCGAGACGCAGCATCGTCTTGACGAAATTGGCGCCGTCGGGGCTCACCACCCACGCGGTGCGTAGGATCAGGTGGCGCGGATTGGCGGTGCGCACCGCCTGCTCGCCCCCCTCCTTCGACGCGCCGTAGACCCCGAGCGGCGCGACCGGATCGTCCTCGCGGTACGGCGCGGGCTTCGATCCGTCGAACACATAGTCGGTCGAGATATGCACCAGCGGGATGCCAAGGGCGGCGGTCGCATGCGCCAGCGCGGCGGGCGCCAGCGCGTTGATCGTCCACGCGGCGACGACTTCGCTCTCCGCGCGGTCGACCGCGGTGTAGGCGCCGGCATTGACCACCGCCCCCCAGGGCCGCGATGCCACCAGCGCCGCGATCGCGGCCGGATCGGCGAGATCGAGCGCGGCGCGATCGGGTGCCACCAGCTCCAGCCCCTCGCGCGCCATCCGCCGCAGCGCGCCGCCGACCTGGCCCGATCCGCCGGTGACGAGCACCGGGCCCATCAGCCGCCCAGCCCCACGCGCCTGACCGCGCCCTTCTGCTCGACCAGGGGGCGCCACCACGCCTCGTTGGCGAGATACCAGAGGATCGTGCGCTCGATCCCGCTGTCGAAGCTCTCGCGCGCACGCCAGCCGAGCGTGCGCTCGATCTTGGCGGGATCGATCGCATAGCGCTGGTCATGTCCGGGCCGGTCGGCGACGTGGCCGATCTGCGTGGTGTACGATGCGCCGTCGGCGCGCGGGCGCAGCCGGTCGAGCGTTTCGCAGATGCGCGTGACGACCGCGATGTTGGTACGCTCGGCGCGGCCGCCGATGATGTAGCTCTCGCCCGGCACGCCCGCCTCGAATACGCGCGTCAGCGCGCGCGCGTGATCCTCGACGAACAGCCAGTCGCGCACGTTGAGCCCCTGGCCGTAGACCGGCAGCGTCTCGCCCCCGAGTGCCTTGATGATCATCAGCGGGATCAGCTTCTCGGGGAAGTGGTACGGCCCGTAATTGTTGGAGCAGTTGGTGACGAGGATCGGCAGGCCATAGGTATCGTGCCATGCGCGCACGAGATGATCGGACGACGCCTTGGACGCCGAATAAGGCGAGTGCGGATCATAGGGCGTCGCCTCGGTGAAGAAGCCGTCGTCCGGCAGCGATCCGAACACCTCGTCGGTCGAGATATGGTGGAAGCGGAAAGCCCCTCGCGCCGCCTCGTCGAGCCCGCGCCAATGATCGAGCGCGGCGGTGAGCAAGGTGAAGGTGCCGACGATATTGGTCTCGATGAATGCCGCCGGCCCGTCGATCGAGCGGTCGACATGGCTCTCCGCCGCGAGGTGCGTGATCACGTCGGGACGGAACCGGGCGATCGCCCCCGCCATCGCTTGGGCATCGCAGATGTCCGCCTGAAGGAAGCGATAGCGCGGGCTGTGCGCGATCGGATCGAGCGAGGCGAGATTGCCCGCATAGGTCAGCTTGTCGACGTTGAGCACCTCGTGCGGCGTCTCGCGCACCAGATGGCGCACCAGCGCCGAGCCGATGAACCCCGCCCCGCCGGTGACGAGGATGCGCGAGGGGCGGGGAGTATCGGTCATGCGTCGAGGGGCTCCAGCGGCTGGCCGTCATAGTCGAACGGGCTGTCCGCTTCGTTAAGACGCGCGAGCAGCTCGTCCTTGGGCGAGAGCGTCGGCGCGCGGCCGTCGAGCGGCCACGGCAGGGCGAGCGCGGGATCGTTCCAGATCACGCCCCCTTCCGCCTGCGGCGCATAGGGCGCGCTCACCTTGTATTCGACCTCGCTGCCCGGATCGAGCGTCACGAAGCCGTGCGCAAACCCGACGGGCACGAACAATTGGTGGCCGTTCTCGGCGCTCAGCTCCGCCGCGACCCACTTGCCGAAAGTGGGAGAGCCCGCCCGCGCGTCGACCGCGACGTCCCAGATCCGCCCGCGCACGCAGCGCACGAGCTTCGCCTGCCCGTGCGGCGGCGCCTGCCAATGGAGCCCGCGCAGCACGCCCGCGTCGCGCGACATCGAATGGTTGTCCTGCACGAAGGCGACGTCGATGCCGAGCGCGGCGTAGCGCTCGCGATTATAGGTCTCGACGAACCAGCCGCGCTCGTCGCCGAAGCGGCGCGGCCGGACCAGCGTGACGCGCATCGTCTTCCCCCGGGGTCGGGCGCGGCGGTCCGCGCGACGGCATGAGCGCTATCGGAAAGCCGCTGCGCTGAAAAGCGGCTATCGCGCGCGGCGCCGGGCGCGCGCCCACGCCCAGGCGATCGGAAAGATCGCGGGGCCGTCGATCAGATAGCGCCGCCACAGCCGCTTGGGTTCGCGCATCAGCCGCCACGCCCATTCCAGGTTCGCGCGCTGCATCGCGCGCGGGGCGCGCGATTGCCGGCCGACGAGGAAATCGATGCCCGCGCCGATGCACAGCGCGGTGCCGCGCACGCGCCCGCTCAGCCGCATCTCATGCGCGAGCAGCTCCTGCTGCGGCGCGCCGACAGCGAGCAGCACCGCGCGCGCGCCCGCCTGCGCCGCCACCTCGATCGCCGCCGCACGCGCGGCCGAATCGTGGAGCAGTCCCATCGGCGGCGAATGCTGGACGATGGCGATCCCCGGGTGGAGCGCCTCCAGCGTATCCGCATCCTCACGCGATCCGCCGATCAGGCACAGCCGGTCGCCGGGCGCGAACACCTCGGCCAGCGCCGCGCGGATCAGGTCGCTGCCGGGCACCACCGGCAGCCGCACGTCGCACAGGCCGGCGATTCGGCTCAAAACGCGGCTGTCGCACACGCACAGGTCCGCTTCTTCGTAGGCCGCGCGCAACGCCGGCGGCGCTTTCTCCAGCCGCACCATGTGATCGACATTCGGCGTGACGACGTAGGCGAAGGGGCTGTCCCCTTGCCGGCCCCCGATCCAGCGCAGCACGTCCCCCAGCTCCACGATATCGAAGTCGAGGCTCAGGAAGCGCCTCCGCCCGTGCGCGCTCGATCCGGCGCCCTCGCGCATGCCGCGCCTCACGAGAAGCGCGCCAAACCGCGACGCGCGGCCGCGAGGCAGGTGGCGTCGTGCGCGGCGGCGCAGATGTCGCGATAGACCACCCATCCGGCGGACTGGTCGCGGTGCGCCTCGACATATTCGGAGGAGCGCCGCACCGCGTCCGCCGTCCGCTTCTGGCCGAGCAGCCATTGCCCCTCCGCGCGCAGCACGTTGGCGCTGTCGCGGAACTTGCCGCGCGCCTGCGCGAAGGCGTTGCCCGCGAGCAGCTGGTTGCCCTGCGCCGAATAGATCTGCGCGGCGAGCACGGCCGCCTCCTCGTTGGTGCCGTCGGTGCTCGCGGCGAGCTGCGCATCGGTCGCGGCCGGGAGATAGTCGCCGCGCGCCAGGGCGAGCCGCGCACGCAGCAGCAGGCAGGTCGGGTTGGTCGGGTCGAAGGCGAGCACCTCGTCGATCACGCTCACCGCCGCGTCCTTGCGTCCGGCGGCGAGCAGCGCGCGCGCATAGACCCCCTTGGTGTCGAGATTGGCCGCCGCCGCTTCGCCCGAGGCGAACGGCGCCAGCAGCGCCACCGCGCGCCCCGGATCGCCCATCCCCGTCAGCAGATCGGCCAGCGCGGCGCGCACGCGCGGGGGCGCCGTGGCGGCGGCGGCGGCGATCCGATCGTGCGCCTGCGCCGGCGGCTCCATTTCGGACCACATTCGGGCGACGGCGAGCATCACGCTCACATCGTTCCCGAACCGCGTCACCAGGTCGGCGAGGGTCTTGCGCGCCGCGTCGTCGTGGCCCGTCGCGTGATAGACGCGCGCGCCTTCGAGCGCGTAGCGCGGATCGCCTGGCATCAGCGGCATCAGGCGCAGCGCGGTGGCGCGCACGCCGCTTCGATCGCCCGCATTGCGATACAATGTCATCAGCTCCAGCAGCAGCTCGACATTGCGCGGATCGAGCCGGACGCGCTGTTCGATCAGCGCCGCCGCCTCCTTGGAATGCCCCGTCATGTCGAGCTTGCGCGCGCGCAGCACATAGCCGCCCGGGCTATCCGGGGCGCCGGCGACGAGCGACGCGGCGATGCGCTCGGCCTCGTCGTAGCGGTGTTCGTGCAGCGCGACGATGCCGCTCGCCAGCATCCCGTTGCCGTTGTTCGGCTGCAGCAGCATCAACTGCTCGATATAGCGTTTGGCCAGGTCGAACTGCCCCGTGCGCACCGACAGCACCGACAGCGCTTCGAGCGCCTCGATATTGACGGGATCGAGATCGAGTGCCCGCTGGTACGAGGCGGCGGCTCCGGCGGGCATGTTGAGCACCGCCTGCACGCGCGCGAGTCCCAGCCAGAGACGCGGCTGGTTCTCGTCGTAGGTGACCGCCTTCTGGATCGACTGGAGCGCCCCCCCATAGTCCCTGGCCGCCATCTGCTGTCCGTAGATCGCCTCGTAGGTGCCGGCGATCTCGTCGGGTCGGTGGCACGACTGGAGCATGAGCGGCAGCGCCAGCATCGCGGCCTTGGCGGCCGGCATCAGCGCCGTAATCCCGCGCGGCCGCCAACGCATCCGGTTGCATCCTTCCCTAACGCCGATCGCGGCCCTGCCTAGCGACAGGTGGAAGTTGCCGCCAGTCATCCGGAGAGGATAAACGATATCTTCAGCAGTTTCGTGCGAAGGAGGGGTGGTCGCGGCGTCCCGTTCCGCGAGACTTAACGCTGGCAAAGGCCTTGCGCAGATGCGATACCGAATCCCTAACCAAAGGGGTATTTCCTGCATGAGGATGATCGCTGCCATCGGGCTCGGCTTGATGGTCCTGGCGCAGCCTGCGACCGCCGCGCCACCTCCGCCGCACCCGAGTGCCGCTCCGGACGGCTATCGCATCAGCCCGGGCGACCAGCTCGAAATCTATGTGTGGGGTGACGAGCGGCTGCAGCGCTCGTTGAACGTGCTGCCCGACGGCACGTTCGCATTCCCGCTCGCCGGGACGATCGCCGCCGCGGGCCGCTCGCCCGTGGATATCGAAGCGGAGCTGTCGAAGCTGCTCGCCGGCCAGTATAAGGGCGTGCCGCCGCAGGTCACGGTGTCGGTCAAGGTGCCCTCGGGCATGCAGGTGTCGGTGATCGGCAAGGTCCGCTCGCCCGGCACCTACTCGCCGACGCGCTACGTAAACGTGCTCGGCGCGCTCGCGCTCGCCGGCGGACCGAGCGACTTCGCCGATGTCGGCAATATCATCGTCCTGCGGCGCAACGGCAATAGCGTGGAGGTGATCCACGCGCACCTCACCAACATCCTGAAAGGGCGGCCGGCGGCCGAAGACCTCGCCGCGGGCGGGGTGCCGCAGTTGCTGGCGGGTGATACGGTGGTGGTGCCGTGAGGCGCGCGCGCCTCGCGGCCGCCGCGCTTCTCGCAAGCGCGACCGCCGCCGCATCGGAGCCGGTGGTCCTCAGCGGTTATGTCGAGGGCAGGCTGGGCTATGGCAGCAACCCGTTCCTCGATCCGGGAAACGGGACCGGCGCGGGATCGGCGGGTTTCTCGCTGGCACCTGTCCTGTCGCGTTCGACCGCGCGGACCGAGACGACGCTGTCGGGCTTCTACAATCGGGATCAGTATTTCCGGACCTACGGGCATAGCCAGACGATCAGCATCGCCGCGAGCCACACGGCCAAGGTTCGCGAGAACCTGACCCTGACGCTGGGCGCGTCCTACGCGCAGACCGACAATCCGCTGTTCAGCCCGATCCTCGATACCGGGCTGCTCAACGATTTCACCGTCGGGCAGAAGAGTCGGCAGGTCAGCGGCAACGGAGAGATCCAGTGGCAGGCGACCGGCAAGGATTCGTTTCACCTGGGAGCGAACGCGGTGCACGCAAGCTATCCCGGCAACTTCGTCGGGGTAGGAGGGTACGACCAATATGGGGGGAATTTCGGCTATCTGCGCACGCTCAACGCGCGCACCAGCGCCGGCATCGAGGTTACCGGATCGGTCTACCGGTCCGACGTGAATCCCGACAGCCGCTCGATCCAGCCCGCCTTCGCGCTCCAGCGGACGCTCAACGCGATCTGGAAGTTCGACGGCAATATCGGCATCATCCTCCAGCACACGTCGGGGCCGAACGGCGGCTCCAGCAAGGGGCTCGGCTTCCAGGCCAATCTGTGCGGTACCTATCCGCGCTTTTCGGTGTGCGTGTCGGGCGCGCGCCAGAGCACGCCGAGCGGCTTCGGCGGGCTGCGCATCTCGACCAACGCGTTGGTCACGGTCTCCACCCAGCTGACCGAGCACAGCTCGCTCAGCGGCAACGTCAGCTACCAGTTCAGCAATTCGCAGCGCGTCGCGGCGCTGCGCGAGGGCAAGGTGTTCCAGGCTCAGCTGAACTATCAGCGTGACCTTACGCGGCGCCTGTCGGCGGGCGCGGGCGCCAGTTACCAGACGCGCACGCTCGGCGGCTACGGCAGCGCGCATTCGGTTGCCGGCACGATCAACATCAGAATGAAGATAGGACGCGTAAAATGAGTACCAGTGACGTCGCGAGCGACGGCGAGGGCATGGGCGCGGGCCTGATCGCGGCGATGCCTACGATCCTGTGGCAGCGGCGCTGGCTGATCATCGTTCCCCTTCTGGTCGCGGTCATCGCGGGGGTCGTCGCGGCATTCACGATCCATCCCGTATATCAGTCGAGCGCCACGGTGCTGATCGAGGCGCAGCAGGTGCCCGGCGATCTGATCAACCCGGGCCAGACCGACGGAGACCCGATCAGCGAGCGCGTGGCGCGCGCGCGCGAGCGCGTGCTCGCCCGGCAGGACCTGATCCGCCTGATCCGCGCCTACAACCTCTATCCCGGCGAGCAGCAGACGCAGCCGCTGTCGAAGATCGTCGACACGATGCGCAAGAACACGACGATCGCCGCGGTGGACGATTCGATGGGTTTCACCGGCCGGAGGAACTTCGGCGCGGGCAACACCACCGCTATCACGGTTTCGTATGAATATGACGATCCGGTGAAGGCGCAGGTCGTGGCGCAGCAGTTCGTCAATCACCTGCTCGAGGTGGACGCCTCGACGCAGGCGAGCCAGGCGGCCGACGCGGTCAACTTCCTCACCGATCAGGCCAACACCACCGGCGCACAGATGGCCGCGATCGAGAACCGGATCAATGCGATCAAGGCGCAGAACGGCACCGTGCTCGCGCTCGGCCAGAGCACCGGCAATGCCGACAGCGACGTGTCGCGCATCGACGCGGAGATCGCGGCATTGCAGGCCGAGACCAGCAAGCTCACCGCGTCCGGCTCGCTCTCGGTACGTGACGACAGCACCGGCGTGGCCGCCGCGGAGGCGCAGTTGCGCGTGGCGCAGGCGAAATATTCGGACACGCACCCCGACGTCGTCGCCGCGCGGGCACAGCTCGACGCCGCCCGCCGCGCGGCCGCCGCGTCTTCGGGCAGGTCCGCATACAATCCGATCGCAGGCGAGATCGCGGCGAACCGCGCGCAGCTGGCGTCGCTCATCAACGCACGCGGGCTGATCCTGTCGCGCTCCTCGACCGTGCAGGCGGCACAGGCGCGCGCGCCCGCGCTCGCCGGCGAGATCGACCAGCTCGAGAAGCAGGCGGATACGCTGCGCGAGCAGGGGCGGAGTATCGGCGCCAAGCTTCAGGCGGCGCAGATCCAGTCGCGCGTCGAGACCGAGCAGAAGGGCGAGCGGCTGACGCTCGCCGATCCGCCGGTCGTTCCCGATAGCCCGATCCGTCCCAACCGCCCGGCACTGATCATCGGCTCGATCGTCGGCGGTCTCGCCGCCGGGCTCGGTCTCGTGCTGCTGCTCGAGCTGCTGATGCAGCCGATCCGGGGCACTGCCGCGCTGAAGAGCGCGCTCGGCGAGGCGCCGCTCGCGGTGGTGCCCGATTTCGATCAGAAGCCAAGCTGGGTCGTGCGTTTCCTGGAGCGGCGTACCCGCCGCAAGATCGCTCGGGCATAAGGAGCCATCCAGATGAATGCCGAGACCCCCAGCAGCGTCGCGGCGGCGCATTTGTTCGCGTCGCCCGAGCGCACACCGTCGGTCGATGTTCTGCCCGAGCAGCTCGATGCGCAACACACCGTCGGCTTCCGCAACGCGGATACCCGCGCGCGCCCGTTCAAGCTGCTGCGCTCGCAGCTCCTCAAGAGGTGCGAGGAGGACGGACTCAAGCTGATCGGCATCGCGTCGGCGACGCCCAATGTCGGAAAGACCTTCGTCGCCACCAATCTCGCCGCGGCGGTGTCGCGCATCGCCGACCGGGACGTGTACCTGATCGATCTCGATCTGCATCGCCCGTCGGTGGCCGGGCGCTTCGCGCTCGACGGGGACGCGGGCATCCACGATTATCTGAGCGGCGACGTGGCCGACCTGAACGCCGTCGCGCGGCGGATCAACGACCAGCGCCTGGTGGTGATCCCGGGCTATAAGCGCGATGTCGCGACGGGTGAACTGCTCACCAGCGCGCGGGGCGACCGGCTGTTCGCCGGCCTGCGCGCGCTGCCGTCGAACGCGTTGGCGATCATCGACATGCCGCCGATCTTCGCCGACGACGATGCCGTCATCATCGGCCAGCGCCTCGACGGTTTCCTGCTGGTGGTCGAAGATGGACGCACCACGCCCAAGCAGATCCGCGAGACGGTGCGCCTGCTCGCGCCGACGCCGCTGATCGGCAGCGTGCTCAATCGGTACAGCAGCCAGCTGTTCAGCAACGATTACGGCTACGGCTTCAGCTACGGCTATGGCGGCTATTACTGAGCGGGCTCCGCCGCGGAGCGGAGCCCGTCCAGCCTATTGCGCGGGCGTGGCGGCGGGCGCGGTCGCGGCTTTGGCCGATGCGCCGGGCGAGCCTGCCGTGGTCGCGGGAGGCGCGAAGCCGTTCTGGTAGCTGACCTTGGCGCTGTTGCGCAGCGCCGTGATCTGCTGCGTGATCATCTCTTCGAACTTCTGCTGCCGCCACGCGGCGACCGCGGCGGACTTCGACTGCTGCGGATCGACGGTGATCGGCTTGCGGCTGACGACGACGTTGATCGTCACCTGGCCGCGATCCGGAATGACGAACGGCTCGGTCGGCTGCGTGGCGATCAGCTTGATCAGCTGCGGGGGCGCCGAGGCGCTGTCCATTCCCGCCTGGCCGCGCGTGAAGGTGATTCCCATCGCCGTCAGGTGCGCGGCGACCGCGGCCATATCGTGGTCGCCCTGCAGCGTCGTCAGCGACTTCATGTCCTTGGGCGGCGGGAAGCGGATCTGATCGACGACCAGCTGTTCGCGCTGGCCGAAGGCGTTGGCATGCTGGTTCATGAACGCGGTGATCTCGCTTTCGGTCGGCAGCGGCACCGCCGCGAGCTGCTGGCGCGCATAGGTCTGGGCCAGCAGGACCTCGTCGGTGCGGCGCTTCGCGCTCAGATACTCGGCGCTCTTGTCGAGCTTCTTGTCCTCGGCCGCTCCGATCAGCAGCTTGCGGTCGATCACCCGCTGGAGGATCGCGCGCTGCGCCTCCTTCTTGTCGGCATTGGGGGGCACGTTCGATGCCTGGAGCTCGGTATTGATCTCCTCGAGCGTGACCTCCTGGCCGTTGACGGTCGCGGCGACCTGGCCCTGCGGCGCCTTTTTATGGCAGCCGGCGGCAAGCGCCGCGGCGACGCACATCATGCTGATCCCAACGCGCTTCATGCTCTGCTCCCTCGTATCGTTTCCCGCGCGCCAGCTTCAGCGCGCCGGTCAGGCGACCTGCCAAATCTCATATTCCGATCGAACCGATCAGCATCCGCCGCCCGCCCGGCCCGATCGCCGCCAGCATCGTGCGGGCAAATCGCTCGAGCGCGTCCTCGGCCTGGTCCTCATCGTCGGCGATCGTCGACAGCCGCACCAGCAGCCCGTCGGGAACGAAGCCGGCGAGGTTGCTCCGCATGACCGCGATCCGCTGCGCGGTCCAGTTGACCGGGAGCATGTCGCCGATTCGCGTCCAATAGAGCACGTGCTCGACGCGCGTATCGCTGCGCGCGGTGAAGCGGCGCGCGGGAACCCCGCGGCCGTTGCCCAGCGGAATGACCGTCTCGGTGGTGCGCGTCAGCGCGAAGCCGCTAGCGGGATAACATATCTCCGGCCGATGAATCTGGAGCATGCCCGTCTCGCTGCTGCCATAGGCCATCAGCAGCATCACCGGCAGCCGATCGCCCGCGACATAGGTACGCGTCACCTGCTGGTTGTAGAGGAGCTGGGCGAGCTGATCGGGCGGGGGCAGGACGACGCCGCTCGCCGTATCGGCCGTCCAGCCGCCGATATGCTGGGGAACGACGCGCTCGAGCTGCCCGTCGCGGATCGACATCTCCTTGCGGCGCGGCATGCGGACGAACGCCGTTCCGGCCGCGAGCGCCGCCGCGCCGCCCAGCAGCAGATCGCGCCGACTTGGCCGCAAGATTGGTGTCACGCCCCCGCCTCATGCGTCGCCCGGTGCGCCGCCAGCCGCGTGCGCAGCGGCGTCGCCAGCTCGTCGATCGCGAAGATGCCGAGCAGCGCCACCGCGAACATCACCATGCCCGCAAAACCGTGAAGAAATCCCTGCGCCAGCGCATCGCCGAAATAATAGGTGATGAGGATCAGCAGCAGCACGCGCACGAAGTTCGCCAGGATCGCCACCGGGATGATCGCCAGCATCAGCAGCAGGGCGTAGCGCCAATTGGCGTTGTGCCGCATGTAGACGTAGAACAGGCCGATCGCCGACAGGCTGATGATCGAGTTGAGCCCCGCGCACGCGGCGGCGACGAGGATCTCGTATTGGTCGACCTGGATCATCACCCCCTTGCGCGCGATCGGCATGCCAAACAGGTCGAGCAGCTCCACCGCGGCGCGTGAGATGCCGAGCTTGAGCGGCTGGGTGATCATCGCAACCGCGCTGTCGGGCGGCGGAAACAGGAAGATGAAATAGACTGTCGGGAACCACAGCAGCCGCACCACGCGTGGTCCGCAGATCGCGTAGAACACCGCCACCATGCTGCAATAGAGCGCGAAACCCTCGGCCTCGAGCGTGGTGCTGATCCGCGCCACCGCATAGACGATCAGCGACGGGATCAGCACGATGAGCGCCAGCCCCAGATTGCCCGGCCGGATCAGCGGCATGAATTCGCGCCGCAGGATCGCCACCAGCCAGACGCCGGTGGCGAGCACGATCGGCCCGTGCGCGCCCTGCTCGGTCGACCACGATTGGCGCGCCACGTCGATCATCGTCGGCACGATCATCGTGAGCAGGCCAAGCAGCAGGAACCAATGCGTCGCGAGCAGGCCGCGGCCCGGCGCCTGATCCGGGCGTGCCCGGCCCGCTCCGATCCCGCTCATACCGGCTACGTCAACGTGGGACATACTGATTTCCAGACACGAGGCACAGACGCCACCGGACGGCGCGAGCCACAGCCGCCCCGATCGATCGCGGTCGCGCGCCTTCGCTTCGTTCCGGCGACAAGCCGGCGGTGCCGCCCGACGCCTGTGCCGATAGCCGCTTCTCGCCCGCCTGCCAATGCTGCCCCGCTATCGCTTGAGCTCCTCCTGCACCGCGCGCCACTTGGGCGCATTCGCCGCCGGCTGCCCGTCATATTCGAGCAGACCCCAGGCTCCGAACTGTCCGATCGGGTAGACCGACGCGAAGAGGACCATCGTATCCCCCACGCGCGCTCGCCAGCCATCGATATAGCGCTTGTAGATGTCGTACATGCGCGGATCGCGTTGGATCGCCTGTTCGAGCGCGACATCACTCACGATGATGTGCTGGCCCGCCTCGTAGGTCAGATAGCGCTTGCCGTATTTGTCGGCGACGTCCTTGTCGTCCCGCGCGGTGGTGATCGCCCGGTCGACGCGCGCGGGAAGCTTGGCGAAGGCCTCGTCGACGTTCGCTACGGGCATGCTCCCGCCCCCGTCGAAATTGAAATAGGGCGCGGTCGCCAGCGCATCCACGTGGCGTGCCGCGTCGCGGAAGCCGAGGATGGCGTCGGCGGTATATGGCACGCTGTTCTGGCTCGCCGCGACGCGCACCAGCCGTGACGGCCGATCGGCGAAGGCGCGCTGCCAGATGTCCATCACCTCGACCATGCGCTGCGCATAGCGGAACAGCTTGGCCACGTTCGGATCGGTCGCGAGCCCGCGCTCCTGCCCCTCGCGTACCGCCTGCTGCCCTTGGGCAAACGCCGTGTTCCACACCTCGTTGCTCAGCTCGACATAGGCGGTGCGGTCGGCGGGCAGCGTGTCGTGGACCAACTGGGCAAAGTGGCGGACATAATCGTCGTCCGCGTTCCACGGCACGTTGAACCAGGCATCGGTATGCGCCTGGGTCGCGAGCGCCACCATGTCCTCGATCGAGATGCCGTCCGCGCCGCCGGTGTTCATCGTGTGCGGCGTGTGGCGCGTCGCCCAGGTAACGGGCGCGTTGTCGTTGGTTCGCGCCCAATCCATGAAGCGCAGCACCTTGAACTGGCCGACGAACGCCACATAGGCAGACGTGAAGCGCACGTCGGGCGGGGTCTTCGCTTCGCGGCAGTCGATGTCGCGCACCGGATCGGCGGGGTCCATCTTGGTCACGACAAGCGTGGGGGGGAGCGACTCGCGCTTGCCCTGCCAGCGGAACTTGAGCTCGCCCGGCCGGCTGCTGACCTCGGTCGCGCCGAGCAGGCCCCCAACCTCGCCCTTGCCCCGATAGGTGCAGCGGAACGTGGCGCCCTCCGGCCCGGTGTTCGGCGGGGTGAGCGCCAGGATCGCCGAAGCCCCCGCGGGAATGCGCAGCAGGTTGCCGTCGCGGTCGAGATCCTCGGGTGGAAAGGCGGTCCAGCTCTGGCCCGGATAGTTGAGCGCCCAGCCGTTGCCGATCGCGATGTTGGCGAACGGGCGCGTGGTCGCGAGGAAGGACGGGGGCACAAGGTTGATGCCGAGCTGGGTCGCGGGGGGCGGCCCCGCCGCCGATCCCGCCGTCGCCATCGACACGGCCGCGAGCGTCGCCGCATGCCTCAGCCCAAGTCGATATGCCACGCGCCGCTCCATCGTCGCCACCCGGTCCGGCAGCAGGCCCCATCTCAGCGCTAGGGCATTGAGCCCGGCCAAGGCAAGCAGCATGGCGGCCCCGCCCGCGATCAGCGCCGCACGCACCGCGTTAGACCCGATCAGGCCGACGCAAGGCCCACACCTTCGTAGAAGAAGCCTGCCCGCACCGCATCCTCGCGCCGGAAGATGTTGCGCAGGTCGACCAGCACCGGCTTCGCCATCAGCCCGGCGATCCGCGCGAGATCCAGGCGGCGATACTCGTCCCATTCGGTGACGACCACCAGCGCCTCGGCCCCTTCCGCCGCCGCATAGGGATCGTCCATCATCCGCACGCGCGGCAGCAGCGTGCGCGCCTGCTCGCGGCCCTCGGGATCGTGCGCGCGGACGATTACGCCGGCATCCTCCAGCGCCTGGATGATCGCGAGGCTGGGTGCTTCGCGCATGTCGTCGGTGTTGGGCTTGAAGGTCAGCCCGAGCACGGCGACGGTCTTGCCGCGCGGATTGCCCCCCATCGCGCGCAGCACCTTGCGGCCCATCGCGCGCTTGCGCGCCTCGTTGACCTGCACGACCACGTCGACCACGCGGATCGGTGACTGATAGTCCTCCGCCGTCTTGAGCAGCGCGAGCGTGTCCTTGGGAAAGCACGACCCGCCATAGCCGGGACCGGCATTGAGGAACTTGGCGCCGATGCGATTGTCGAGCCCGATCCCGCGCGAGACGTCGCGCACGTCGGCGCCGACCGCCTCGCACAGATCCGCCACCTCGTTGATGAAGGTGATCTTGATCGAGAGGAAGGCGTTGGCCGCGTATTTGATCAGCTCGCTCGTCCGCCGCGCGGTGAAGATCAGCGGCGATGCCTCGCTTTCGATCGGATCGTAAAGGCGCTGCATCGCCGCGCGCGCCGCTTCGTCCCCGGTGCCGATCACGACGCGGTCGGGCCTCATGAAGTCGCCGATCGCCGCGCCCTCACGCAGGAACTCGGGGTTGGAGACGATCGCGATCGACGCTCCCGGCTTCTCCTCGGCCGCGATCCGCTCGATCTCGTCGCCCGTGCCCACCGGGACGGTCGACTTGGTCACCAGCACGAGCGGCCCGGTGCTGGCGGCGGCGACCTCGCGCGCGGCGGCGAAGACGTAGCTCAGGTCGGCGTGGCCGTCGGCCTTGCGCGAGGGCGTGCCGACCGCGATGAACACGACCTCCGCACCATCCACCGCCGGGGCGAGATCGGTCGTGAAGGAAAGCCGCCCCGCCGCGACGTTGGCGGCGACGAGTTCGGCGAGGCCCGGCTCGTAGATCGGCATCACCCCCTGGCGCAGCGCATCGATCTTGCGGGTGTCGCGGTCGACGCACACCACGTCGTGGCCGATGTCGGAGAAGCAGGCGCCCGAGACCAGGCCGACATAGCCCGTTCCGATCATCGCAATCCGCATAGCCGCTCCCGCTCGAGGCAAAGGGCTCCAGAAGCACAACATGCGCGAGATGCAAGCGCAAACACGGGCTTGCGGCGACCTGCGCCCGGCCCCATCTCGACGCCGGATCATCGGGAGGAACGGACATGGCCGAGGAGATCGCGACCCTGGCGGCGGGCTGCTTCTGGTGCGTCGAGGCGGTATTCGCCGATATCGAGGGCGTGCGCTCGGTCGAGAGCGGCTATATCGGCGGCGAGGTCGTCAACCCCACCTATCGTCAGGTGTGCGGCGGCGGCACCGGCCATGCCGAGGCGATCCGCATCCACTTCGATCCCGCGGCGATCTCGTTCGCCGAGCTACTCGACATCTTCTTCCACACGCATGATCCGACGCAGCTCAACCGCCAGGGCAACGATGTCGGCACGCAATATCGCTCCGCGATCTTTCCCCACTCGCCCGAGCAGGCTGCTGCCGCGCAGGAGGCGAAGCGCCGCGCCCAGGCCGCGTTCGAGCGGCCGATCGTCACCACGATCGAGCCCGACGCGCCCTGGTATCCGGCGGAAGACTATCACCAGCGTTATTGGGAGGGGGAGGGGCAGCGCAACCCGTATTGCCTCGCGGTGATCCCCCCCAAGCTCGCCAAGCTGCGCAAGAGCTATGCCGCCCGGCTGAGGGATCCCGCCTGATCGTCTTCAAGCACGGCGTCGCGGGGCCTTACCGCGCGTCGAACGCCGCGCGCGCCCGCTCCACGATCGGGATGTTGGCAAAGGCCCAGCTTCCCAGCGCCTGAACCGGGCCGAGCAGCGAACGGCCGAGATCGGTCAGCTCGTAATCCACGCGGGGCGGGATCGTCGGGAACATCGTCCGGCTGACGAAGCCGTCCCGCTCCAGCCCGCGCAGCGTGAGCGTCAGCATGCGCTGCGAGATGCCGCCGATCGCGCGCTTGAGTTCGTTGAAGCGCTTGGGCCCGTCGGCCAGGATCATGACGATCAGCACGGTCCATTTGTCGCCGATCCGCGACAGGATCGCGCTGACCGCGGGACAGGCACCGGGCAAGTCCGTCGCCGCGCCGTTGGTCACAGCGATGTGCTCCGGTTTCACGAATGTGCCTCCTTGCGGCGTTATCCGGGTCATCCATATAGCCTCGGTTACAAACGCATACCAGCGGAGACCCGATCATGAACCTGCTCCACCTCGACTCAAGCATCCTCGGGCCGAACTCGGTCAGCCGCACGCTGTCGGCCGATGTCGTGGCAAGGCTCAAGGCCGCCACGCCCGATCTGGTCGAGACGTACCGCGATCTGGCGGCGGCGCCCGTGCCGCATCTCTCGGGCGCCTATCTGGCGGCCGCGCAGAGCCTCGAGGGCGAGCATGAGCCCGCGATCAGCGACGACCTCGCCATCGGCGGCGCGGTGCTGCGGGAGTTTCTCGCCGCCGATGTGGTCGTGATCGGGGTCGCCTTCTACAATTTCACCATTCCGAGCCAGCTCAAGGCCTGGATCGATCGGGTTCTCATCGCCGGGCAGACCTTCCGTTATGGGCCCGACGGCAAGCCCCAGGGACTGGCGGGGGGCAAGCGCGTCATCTTGGCGATCGCGCGGGGCGGCTTCTACGGTGCCGGCACGCCGACCGCATCGTTCGAGCATGCCGAGAGCTACCTGCGCGCCGCGTTCGCTTTCATCGGCGTGACCGATCTCGATGTGGTCGCCGCCGAGGGCATTGCCGTCGGTCCGGAGCATCGTGCGACGGCCATAGCAAGCGCGCGCGAAAGTATCGCCGCGCTGGCGGCCTGATCGATGTGCGGCTGACGCCGCCCGCCTGAAAAACGTCGTTCGGCCGGGAGCAAAGTCGGCCGCCGTGCGCTGTCATTTCCCAACGAACGACGGCGCCGCGCGCCGGCAGAGGAGAACATGATGAGCGTCAAGGGCGAGATCAAAGAGGGTGCCGGCTTCGTCAAGGAAGAGGTGTTCGAGCACGGCAAGTCTCCCGCGAGCAAGGAGAAGGCGCAGGAGGGTCGCGATCTGCGCAACGAAGGCCGGATCGAGGATGGCAAGGCGCCGAAAACGACCAAGCCCGGCACCGGGCACCCGGAAAAGTAGCGCACGACGCATCGCTGTTGCTGTAGGCGCTCCAGCATGATGGGGCGGCGGATGAGGGGCGTGTTGCGTATTGGCCTGTTGCTGACGGTGGCCTGGAGCCTTGCGTCGGTCGCAGGGACGACGGCGCCGGGCGGGGCGGAGGGCGCGATGTCGCGTTCCGCGCCCTTGCTCGCGCTGCAATCACGCGCCGCCGCGATCGCGCGAGCAAGCCCGTCGCGCGTGGGGCTTGCCGCGATCGATCTCACGAGCGGGGAAATGGTGAGCGTGAACGGGGGCGAGCGGTTCCCGATGGCGAGCACGGTCAAGGTCGCCATCGCGGCCCTGTTCCTGCGCGACGTGCAGGCCGGCCGGCTGGAACTCGATGCGCCCTACGCCATGCCCCGAGCGGAGCGGAAGCTGGCGCGGCGCCTGAGCGACATGCGGACGTTTCGGCGCGATCCGACCGGCTCCGAACTTATCGACGCCATGCTGACGCGCAGCGACAACAGCGCCGCCGACATCCTGCTGGGCGCCGTCGGCGGCACCGATGCGGTCGAGCGGTGGCTGAAGCACGCGGGCGTCCTCGATCAGCGTGTCGACCGATCGATCGCGCAGCTGCTGAACGATCACCAGACCCGCCGGCGCGAGCATGTCGGCCGTGCCCGGCATCGTCATTGGATCGAGGTCTCGGTACCGCGCGCCGCACGCGCCGGCGACGATCGCGACAGTTCGACCCCCGAAGCAATGGCGATGCTGCTCGCCAAGCTGCGCAGCGGCCAGTTGCTGGACGCCGAGCGCACCTCCTACCTGTTCGGCATCATGGCCCGGTGCCGCACCGGGCCGCGCCGCATCCGGGGGCTGCTGCCCGCCGGCACGCCCGTCGCGCACAAGACCGGCACGTTGGACGGCGTGACCAACGACGTCGGCATCGTCAGCCTGCCCAACGGCCACGATCTGGCGATCGCCGTGTTCGCACATGGCAAGGGCAGCGAGGCCACGCGCGATCGCAGCATCGCGCAACTGTCCCGCTTGCTCTACGACGGCTTCACGGCGGCGGGATGGGTCGCGTCTTCGCTTCCGCAGCGGCCCGGAAGCAGCGGGACCTAGACCGGACTAAGTGCTCCCGCTCTCGCCGAACACGCGCGCGAAGATCGTGTCGACGTGGCGCAAATGGTGGCCGAGGTCGAACTTCTCGGCGAGCTCCGCATCGGGCAGGGTGACCGCGGGATCGGCCTTGAGCAGGTCGAGCAGCGACAGCGCGCCGTCGGACTCCCATACCTTCATCGCGTTGCGCTGGACGATCGCATAGGAATCCTCGCGGCTTACCCCCGCCTGCGTCAGCGCGAGCAGCACGCGTTGCGAATGGACCAGCCCGCCCATCCGATCGAGGTTGCGCTGCATGCGCTTGGGATAGACGAGCAATTTGTCCATCACCTCCGTCAGCCGCGCCAGCGCGAAATCCAGCGTGATCGTGGCGTCGGGCCCGATATAGCGCTCGACCGAGGAATGGCTGATGTCGCGCTCGTGCCACAACGCGACGTCCTCCAGCGCGGGCATGACATAGGCGCGCACCATCCGCGCGAGCCCGGTCAAATTCTCGGTCAGCACGGGGTTGCGCTTGTGCGGCATCGCCGAGGAGCCTTTCTGGCCCGGTGCGAAATACTCCTCCGCCTCGAGCACCTCGGTCCGCTGGAGGTGGCGTACTTCGGTGGCCAGCCGCTCGACCGACGAGGCGATCACGCCCAGGGTGGCGAAGAACATCGCGTGACGGTCGCGCGGGATCACCTGGGTCGAGACCGGCTCGACCGTGAGCCCGAGCTTGGCGGCGACGTGCGCCTCGACGCGCGGATCGATGTTGGCGAAGGTGCCGACCGCGCCCGAGATCGCGCAGGTGGCGACGTCCTTTCGGGCGGCTTCCAGCCGCGTCCGGTTGCGCGCGAACTCGGCATAGGCCTGGGCGAGCTTGACGCCGAAGGTGGTGGGCTCGGCATGGATGCCGTGGCTGCGCCCGATCGTGGGGGTATGCTTGTGCTCGAACGCGCGGCGCCTGAGCACCGCGAGCAGCCGGTCGAGATCGGCGAGCAGCAGGTCGCTCGCGCGCGCGAGCTGCACCGCGAGGCACGTGTCGAGCACGTCGGACGAGGTCATCCCCTGGTGGAGGAAGCGCGCCTCGGGCCCGGTGCGCTCGGCGACGTGGGTGAGGAAGGCGATCACGTCATGCCTGGTCTCGGCCTCGATCGCGTCGATGCGCGCGATGTCGAACGCGCCGGCGGCGCGGTCCGCGTCCCAGATCGCGCGCGCCGCCTCCTTGGGCACCACCCCCAGTTCGGCGAGCGCGTCGGTGGCGTGCGCCTCGATCTCGAACCAGATGCGGAAGCGGGTCTGGGGGTCCCAGATGGCGACCATCTCGGGCCGCGAATAGCGCGGGATCATCGGCGGCCTCCGGGTGGTGCGGCGCGCGCGGTAGCAGGGGGGGCGAAGGCGTTCAATCTTGGAGGGCCTGCCGACGAACCCGCTCCGTTCGGGACCCGAGATTACAGCAGCCCCAGCGCGCGCAGGCTCGCATGGCCCTTCGCGCCGATCACGACGTGGTCGTGCACCTGGATGTCGAGCGGCTTGAGCGCGAGCACGATTTCGCGCGTGAGCTGGATGTCCTGGCGCGACGGCGCGGGGTCGCCGCTCGGGTGGTTGTGCACCAGGATGATCGAGGCCGAGCCCAGCTCGAGCGCGCGGCGCGCCACTTCGCGCACGTGGATCGCGGCCTGGTCGATCGAGCCTTCGGACACCATCTCGTCGCGGATCAGCATATTGCGCGTGTTGAGGTGGAGCACGCGCGCGCTCTCGGTCATGCGGTGCGCCATCGCGGCGTGGAGATAGTCGGTCAGCGCCTGCCAGCTCGCCAGCACCGGGCGTTCGGTCACCGTGCCCTTGAGCAGCCGCAGCGCGGAGGCCTGCGCGATCTTGAGCGCGGCGATCGAGGTTTCGCCGAGCCCCTGGCGCGCAAGCGATTCGGCGTCGGCGGTGACCACCGCGCCATAGCTGCCGAACTCCGCTAGCAGCCGGCGCGCGATCGGCTTGGTGTCCTGCCGCTTGATCGACAGGCCGAGCAGATATTCGATCAGCTCGTGATCGAGCAGCGCCTCGGCGCCGCCCTCGAACAGCCGCGCGCGCAGCCGCGCACGGTGGCCGCTGGCATCGTGCGCGGGATCGGGCTCGCTCATGCGCGGGCATTTACCGGCATGGCGCGGAAAACTCACGCGATGTTGGAAGCCGCGCTTTATTGACTCGCGCCCACCCCGTTCCTAAAGGGTCCGCGTCGCGGCGGCTTTGGGGCCGCAGCCGTCGGCTGCGCGTGTCGCGCGCGTGCCGGATCAGCGCAGACAGGGACTTTGAGGTTGGCTGACGATCGTCGGACCGGTGGAGACGAGCTTGACCGGCGCATTGCCGCGGCCAAGCAGGCTGACGCGCGCCGCACCGGCGGCATCAGCTCGGCCGAGGCGCGCGCCGAAGGGCGCGGCTGGGCGGTCGGCGTCGAGTTCATCGGCACCGTGCTCGTCTCGGGCGCGATCGGCTGGGGCATCGATCATTACGTGCTGCACTCCGCGCCGTGGGCGATGATCGTGCTGCTGCTGCTGGGGTTCGCCGCGGGCACGCGCCGCGCGCTCGTCACCTCGCGCCAGTTCGACGCCAGCCCCGCCGACGACGGCCGCTGAGGGGGACCGCGCGATGGGCAATCCGATGGAGCAATTCTCGATCGTCACGCTGCACCCGCTGGCGTGGCGCGGCTATGACGTCTCCTTCACCAATTCGTCGTTGTGGATGCTGATCGCGCTGGGCTTCATCGCGGTGTTCCTGTTCGTCGGCACTGCCCGGCCGCAGCTGGTACCCGGCCGCTGGCAGGCGGCGGTGGAATATCTCTACGATTTCGTGCGCAAGATGGCGGCGGACAATGTCGGGCCCGAGGGCAAGCGCTACGTGCCCTTGCTGTTCTCGATCTTCATCTTCGTGCTCGCGTGCAACCTGCTGGGGCTGATCCCTTGGGTCGGCGCGTTCACCCCCACCAGCCACATCGCGGTGACGCTGGGCCTCGCGGTGCTGGTCTTCGTGACGGTGTGCATCGTCGGCTTCGCGCGGCACGGGCTGCATTTCTTCACGTTGTTCTGGCCGCATGGCACCAACGTGGTGCTGGGCGTGTTCGTCGCGCTGATCGAGTTCCTCTCGTTCCTGTCGCGCCCGTTCACGCTCGCCATCCGGCTGTTCGCCAACATGACCGCGGGGCACGTGCTGCTCAAGGTGTTCGGCAGCTTCGTGGTCGCGCTCGGATCGTTCGGCGCCTTGCCCTATGTGTTCGGCATCCTGCCGCTCGCGGTCAACGTCGCGCTCTCGGCGCTCGAGGTGCTGATCGCGGTGGTGCAGGCCTATGTGTTCGCCCTGCTCGCCTCGATCTACCTCAACGACGCCGTCAATCTTCACTGACACTCACAAGGAAGGACAAACACATGGATCCGCATTCCGCCAGGGTCATCGGCGCGGGGCTGGCCGCGATCGGCGCGGGCCTCGCCGCGATCGGCGTGGGCACCATCTTCGGCCAGTATCTTCAGGGCGCGCTGCGCAACCCGAGCGCGGACGCGCAGATGGGCGGCCGGCTGATCTTCGGCTTCGCGGTGACCGAGGCGCTCGGCCTGATCGCGGCGGTGGTCGCGCTCGCGCTCGCCTTCTCGTAAGATCTGAACACCGGCGCGTCCGATGCCCCAGTTCCAGCTCGTCAACTTCGTGCCGCAGCTCGCGTGGCTGACGTTGTTCTTCGCGATCCTGTATTTCGGGATCGTGCGGGCGACGTTGCCGCGCATCGGCAAGGTGGTCGACGGGCGCGAGCGGATCGTGAAGGACGACATCGCCATCGCCGAGGCCGCCAAGGCCGAGGCGGACCGCGTGCGCGAACTCTATGAGCGCGCGATGGTCGAGGCGCGCGGCACCGCGCATTCGGCGGTCGCCGAGGCGCAGGCGGGGGCGGCACGCGCGTCCGAGGCGCGGCTGCACGAGGCTGGCGCCGCGACCGAAACCCTGCTCGACGACGCAATGCGCGGCATCGCCGCCGAGCGCGTGCGCGCCTCGGGCGAGGTCGCGCGCATCGCCGCGGACGCCGCAGCCGAGATCGTCGAGCGGGTGAGCGGCGCGCGCCCCGATGCGGCGACCGCCGCCGCCGCCGTCGCGCAGGTGGCCTGAGCCATGGCGATAAGCGAGCGCGCTGTGCCCGTCGCCACCATTGAGGTGCCGGCGCACGAACCGAGATTGCTCGGGCTCGATCCCGAAGGCTGGGTCTATGTCGGCCTGACGATCTTCTTCCTGATCGCGATCTTCGTCGCCAAGGCGCCCAAGCGCGTCACCGACGCGCTCGACAAGCGCATCGCCGACACGCGCCGCGAGTTGGACGAGGCGCGCGCGGTGCGCGCCGAGGCCGAGGCGCTGCTGGCCGAGGCCAAGGCGCGCCAGGCCGCCGCGGCGGAGGAGGCCAAGGCGATCCTCGCGCACGCGCGGGTGGAGGCGGGGCAACTCGTCGCCAAGGCCGAGGCCGACGCCGCCACGCTCATCGAGCGCCGCCGCCGCATCGCCGAGGACCGGATCGGCGCCGCCGAGCGCCAGGCGGTCGCCGAGGTCCGCGCGCAGACCGCGACCGTCGCCGTCGCTGCCGCCCAGCGGCTGATCGAGCAGCGCCACGACGCGGGCGCCGACAAGGCGCTGGTCGATCGCACGATCGCGGCTTTGGGCCAGCGCTGACCCGTCCCAACCCTCTTCCGGAGGGGATCGTTGCGTAAGTCCGGAACCACACCTCTCTCCGTCATGCCGGACTGGTTCCGGCATCCACGTCCAGAAAAATCAACGGCTTGAGGGTTTGCGGCACGGTGGACCCCGGCCTTCGCCGGGGTGACGGCTATATTTCGCAGCGGTTCTCGGAGGGGAGAGGGCTTTACGTGAGGAAGCCCATGATGCTGTCGGGGTGGATCGGCAGCTGCGCGAAGCCGGCGATGCTGAACAGGATCGAGAGGCCGCCCGCGCCCCAGCCGAAGAACAGGAGCCACCACGTCTCGACCAGGGCCGCGATCGCGGTCGTCGCCAGCGCGATCGAGGCGAGCCCGTCGGACAGGTCGAACTGGTCGTCGCGGTAGTTGTTGTGGTCGTAATCGTCCTTGGCCGCTTGCGCCTGGGTCTTCAGCGCGGCCGACTCGCGCGTGTATTTGGCGATCGCCTGTTCGGCGCGCGCCGCCTGCGGCCCACCCGCGGCGGCGGCGATCTCCTCCATGTGCAGCTTGAGCCGCGTCGCCTGATATTCGTTCCAGGTGTCGACCTGCGCCGCCTGCGCCGCCTGCATGTTCTGGACGATGTTGCCGTCCTTGATGTTGACCAGCGCCATCGAGACGCTGAGGACCACCACCGTCACCGCCACCGCGCGGTTGAGCGCCCGGTTGCTCGATTCGGGGATGTCGGGTACTTCGCTCATGATGCCGCCTCGCCTGGGTTGCGCGCGGCGTAGCGCATTGCCCGCCCCCGGCGGAAGCCCGCAAGCGCCCGCGGCGCGTTGGCACTGGCCTTATCGGCCCGCGATTCCTAGATCGGGCACGTGACCGCACCGACCGACCGTTTCGCCGAGGAGAAGGCAACCTACACCGTGCGCGGCGAAAGCTCGGGCGCGGGCGCGCCCGATCTGGACGCCGGGATCGCGGCGATCCGCAATGTGCTCAAGACGCTGCCCGTGCGGCCCGGCGTGTACCGCATGCTCGATGCCAAGGGCGACGTGCTCTATGTGGGC
>CAXUGZ010000001.1:0-34684 GCA_964250685.1 uncultured Sphingomonadaceae bacterium | reverse complement strand
GGCGGGGTTCATCAAGGTCAACGCGCTGCGGCTGCCGGGGCCGAGGGACGGGCGGCTGACTTGGCCATCCGCTGCGGCTCCTCGGGCCGTAAGCAGTCGCTTCAGGCGAAGCTGGCGTTCGCGCGACGACGACCGCGCATCGCGCCGCCGACGATGCCGAAGCCGCCGAGCATCAGCGCCCACGAGGCGGGCTCGGGCACGTTGGACGTGGCAGCGGGGGTGGCGTTCGCTACGACGGTGTCGATGCCGTAGAATTCGTTGCCGGGGCCTTCGTTCGCGAGACTGGTGAAGGTCACCGTGGTGCTCGCCCCCGTCGGCGTGAACGTCAGCGAGAAATTGTAGATGCTGTCTTGGATGTGATTCCCCGAATCGGGGAAGCCGGTGTAGCCGAGCGTGTTGGTCGACGCGGCCCCGGCCGCCGGAGGCGATCCGGGCGTCGGGTAGGTCTGGAGGTTTCCGCCATCGTAATTCGCGAAGGCCTGGTTGAACAGCGTCGCGGCGCCCGATGTGACGGTGAAGTAATCGCCCGCGCCCCCGCCCTGGACGATCGGACCGGTTCCATCCATCGAGCCGACCACATAGAGCGAGAAGGCCAGCGACAGCGAGCCGCCGACATAAGCGGAGGTGTCGAGCGTGAGAGTCGTCGCAGACTGGTAGTTGGCGAGCTCGAGAAACTTCTGACCCGACGGAGCCGTCGCGATGCTGACGCCGCTGCCGGTGGTGAAACCATGGGCATCGGTGCTGAAATCGTTGGTGAAAATCTGTGCGGCCTGGGCAGAGCCGGCCGCGCCAAGCACAAAGGCCATCGCAAAAGCAACCGCGCGCATGATATTTCCCCTTAATCAGCCCCTGGTCTTGGCCCGAAACGATATCAACAGCCCATTAGGCATCGAGTCAAGTCCCGAACGGCTTACACTTCACGGCCTGTCGCAAACACACTCCTCCCTTGGTGCGTGCGCGAAAGGCGTTGGCGACCGGCGCGGTCCTGCCACGGGCATCCGGGCTGGACGACATTTTGGTACAACGGGGCCGTCGTCCAGACGCCCGAGGTCGTGTCCCTTCAAATCCCGTGCCGTTCTGCGAAGTGGCTGACGGCTGACGCTCCGGGCGGACACACTGGTTGCGAAGCTTCGGCTGACGATGCCGGATGACTCCGCGCCGGTCGTCCCGCTGCGGTCACCCGCACCGGGAAGCCTGCCCGTCCGCTGCCCCGCGTCGGCAGCGTGCGAACGGCGAGGCTTGTACTCCATATGTTCAGAGTTGTCAAGCGCGCGTGGTTGCGAAACGTTCTCGCTTGATCCGGCGCGCTACACGAGTATGCCGCCGCCGACCGGGCGCGCAATGGCCCGGCGTCACACGCAGGACAGCAATGCCCCGATCTAGTCCCTTGTCCGGCGACGGAGACAGTAGAAGCTTCGGCTTCGTTGTCGTCGATCGTCATGATCCGGGCCCGCCGGGTCGCGGGAGGCAGCCGGAGAGCTGACCTGACGCGACCTCCCGGGCTCGGCACTCGAACCCGATGGAGGTCGTATGACCATGCAGACGTTCCGCGCCGCCTGGCGCCTCGCTCCACTCGATGCGCGCCCGGGCATGGTCCGGTCGCGAACAAGCGGCGATCGTCGGACCGTCCGGCCCACGACCTGACCCGGCCGGGCGATGGTTTTTTTGAGACCGCATCGATGAACATCGCACGCGTCGCTTTGCTCGGCTGCGCGCTCGCCGCCGTCGCGCCCGGCTCCGCGCAGAGCGTCGACGCGCAGCCACAGGATTGGGCGATCCACGGCCAGGCGACCTTCGTCGTCCAGCGCGTCGGCGGCTTCGACGATCCTTATTCCGGCGCCAACAGCCTGACGCCGCATCAGACCAAGGAAACCGCCGACGTCACCGCCTATCTCGGCGTGCGGCCGTGGCGGGGCGCGGAGATCTGGATCAACCCGGAGGCCGATCAGGGCTTCGGGCTGTCGAACACGCTGGGCGTCGCGGGCTTCCCCAGCGCGGAAGCCTACAAGGTCGGCCGATCGTCGCCCTATCCGCGCCTGCAGCGGCTGTTCCTGCGCCAGACGATCGGGCTGGGCGGCGCGGTCGAGGCGGCGGCGGCGGCGCCGAACCAGCTCGGCGGCCGGCGCGACGTCGACCGCGTCGTCATCACCATCGGCAAGTTCGCGGTCGGCGACGTCTTCGACACCAACCGCTACGCGCACGATCCGCGCGCCGACTTCCTCAATTGGGCGGCGGTCGATGCGGGCAGCTTCGACTATGCGGCGGATGCGTGGGGCTATTCGTCGGGGATCGCGGTCGAGGCGTATCGCGGCGCGTGGACGATACGGCTCGGCGCCTTCAACCTCTCGACCGTGCCGAACGGCGAGACGCTGGAGCGCGGCTTCGGGCAATACCAGCTCGACGCCGAGGTCGAGCATCGCCATGCGATCGGCGGCAGGCCCGGGGCGGTGCGGCTGACCGTGTTCCGCAACCGCGGGCGCTTCAGCCGGTTCGACGACGCGATCGCGCGCGGTGCGGCATCGGGCCAGCCGATCGATCCCGCCGACACGCGCCGGCGCATGACGCGCATGGGTGCTCATCTGAACCTCGAACAGGCGGTGACCGGCACGCTCGGCGTGTTCGCACGCGCGGGCATCGCCGACGGCGCGATCGAACCCTATGATTTCACCGACGTCGATCGCACGGGGCAGATCGGCGCGGTCCTCGCCGGCACGGGCTGGGACAGGGCCGATGACCGCATCGGCCTCGTGCTGATCGCCAACGGCATCTCCGCCGAGCACGAGCGCTATCTCGCCGCCGGCGGGCTCGGCGTGCTCGTCGGCGACGGCGCGCTGCCGCATCCGGGCACCGAGCGGATCGCCGAGCTCTATTACGCCTGGCACGTGCGGCGCGGGATCGATGTCACGCTCGACGGGCAGCACGTCGCTAACCCCGGCTATAATCGCGATCGCGGGCCGGCGGACGTGCTCGCGCTGCGCCTGCATGGAGCGTTCTGAGATGCAGCGTCCCGGCTTCCTCGGCTTCTCGCCGCGCCGTCTCAACGTCCGCATGGGGTGGCCCGATCTCGCGCTGTTCGCGATCCTCGCCGCGGCGGGGGTGGGGGTCGCGACCGGGGTCCACGATGCGGTCGAGCCGCTCGCCCGGCTGCGGCTCGAGCCGGTCGTGCTCGATCCATGGGCGCTGCCGCGCTACGCGCTGCTGACCACGCTGCGGCTGTTCACCGCGCTGGCGGCGTCGTTCCTCTTCACCGTGGTCGCGGCGACCGCGGCGGCCAAGAGCCGGCGCGCCGAGCTGGTCATCATTCCCGCGCTCGACATACTCCAGTCGGTGCCCGTGCTGGGCTTCATGACGTTCACCGTTACCGCGTTCATGGGTGTCTTTCCGGGGAGCCGGATCGGCGTCGAATGCGCCGCGATCTTCGCGATCTTCACCAGCCAGGCGTGGAACATGGCGTTCAGCCTGTACCAGTCGCTGCGCCAGGTGCCGGGGGACCTCGAGGAGGTGGCGCGCGGGTTCGGCCTGTCGGCGCTGCGCAAGCTCATCCGGATCGAGCTGCCGTTCGCGACCCCGGGCCTGATCTGGAACGCGATGATGTCGATGTCGGGCGGCTGGTTCTTCGTCGTCGCATCGGAGGCGATCAGCGTCGGGCACACCCAGGTGATGCTGCCCGGCATCGGCTCCTGGCTGGCGCTCGCGATCGAGCGGCGCGATCTCGGCGCGGTGGCGATGGCGGTCGCGGCGATGGCGGTCGTCATCCTGCTCTACGACCAGCTCGTCTTCCGGCCGGTCATCGCCTGGGCCGACCGCTTCCGCGTCGAGCAGACCGCGAGCGTCGCGCCGCCCCGGTCATGGGTCTATGATCTGTTCCGGCGCGCGCGCCTGTTGCCGTGGATGACGGCCCCGCTGCGGGGCGCCGCCGCTTTGGTCTATCTCGCCGAACCCCGGCCCCGCCCGATGGTGCAGGGCACGCGCTTCGCGCCCTACGGCAAAGCCGCGCGCGCGCCCGGGCTGCGTCTGTGGACGACGATCGTGGTGGCGGGCGCGCTGGCGGCGGCCGCCTATGCCATCCGCTTCCTCGGCGCGACGCTGACGCCGGCGGACGCCCTCACCGCGCTGCGCTTCGGCCTGCTGACCTTGCTGCGCGTCGTCGTCCTGATCGTGGTCGCGAGCGTCGTCTGGGTGCCGATCGGGGTGTGGATCGGGCTGCGGCCGCGCTGGACCGCGCGGGTGCAGCCCGTCGCGCAGTTCCTCGCCGCGTTCCCGGCCAACGTGCTGTTCCCGATCGCGGTGGTGGCGATCGTCCGCTTCCACGCCGATCCGGACGTGTGGCTGTCGCCGCTGATGGTGCTGGGCACGCAATGGTACATCCTGTTCAACGTCATCGCCGGCGCGAGCGCGATCCCGAGCGACCTGAGGGAGGCGAGCCGCATGTTCGGGGTCCGGCGCTGGCAATGGTGGCGGCGCCTGATCCTGCCCGGCATCTTCCCCTATTACATCACCGGCGCGCTGACCGCGTCGGGCGGCTCGTGGAACGCCAGCATCGTCGCCGAGGCGGTGTCATGGGGAACGACGCACCTGCGTGCCCATGGCCTCGGCAGCTACATCGCCGACGCGACCGCGGCGGGCGACGGCGCGCGCGTGCTGCTCGGGATCATGGTCATGTCGGTGTTCGTGATCGCGATCAACCGGCTGGTGTTCCGTCCGCTCTACCGTCTCTCCGAACGCCGCCTGCGGCTGTCCTGAAGGAGTTTGTCGCAATGACCATCACGAGCGCGCGTGCGGTCGTCACCGTCGAGGGGCTGAGCCACAGCTATGGCGGCACCGAAGGGGGGACGACGATCCTCCAGGACGTCGCCCTGGCGGTGCACGAGGGCGAGGTGGTCGGGCTGCTCGGCCGGTCGGGCTCGGGCAAATCGACGCTGCTGCGCTCGATCGCGGGGCTGGTCCGCCCCACCGAGGGGGAGCTCCGCTTCGTCCCCGACGCGGCCGGCCGCCCGCGCTCGGTCGCGATGGTGTTCCAGTCGTTCGCGCTGATGCCGTGGCTGACCGTGCTGCAGAACGTCGAGCTGGGGCTGGAGGCGCAGCGCGTGCCCGCCGAGGAACGCCGCCGCCGGGCGCTCGCCGCGATCGACCTGATCGGCCTCGACGGCTTCGAGAACGCCTTTCCCAAGGAGCTGTCGGGCGGCATGCGCCAGCGCGTCGGGCTGGCGCGCGCGCTGGTGGTCGAGCCCTCGCTGCTGCTGATGGACGAACCTTTTTCCGCACTCGACGTGCTGACCGCCGAGACGCTGCGCACCGATCTCCTCGACCTGTGGGGCGAGGACAAGCTCGGGATCGCCTCGATCCTGATCGTCACGCACAATATCGAGGAGGCGGTGCTGATGTGCGACCGCATCCTCGTCCTGTCCTCCAATCCCGGCCGGATCGCGGCCGAGTTCCGGGTCGATATCGCGCACCCCAGGGACCGGCTCGATCCCGGCTTCCGCGAGCTGGTCGAACGGATCTACGCGCGCATGACGCAGCGCGAGGTGGCGGCGATCGCCGCGCCGGGCGCACCATTGGAGCACGGGCTCGATCACCCGCTTCCCGAGGTGTCGGTCAACAGCCTCGCCGGGCTGATCGAGGAGGTCGAAGCGGCGCCGTTCGGGGGGCGCGCGCCGCTGTCGGTGCTCGCCGATACGCTCCAGCTCGAGATCGACGACCTCTTCCCGATCGTCGAGACGCTCCAGCTGCTCCAGTTCGCCGATGTCATCGACGGCGACCTCGTCCTCACCCGACGCGGCGCATCGTTCGCGCAGGAGGACGTCGATCAGCGCAAGGCGAACTTCCGCCGGACGCTCGAATCGCATGTCCGCCTCGCGCGCCACATCCGCGCGATTCTCGACGAACGCCGCACGCACCAGGCTCCGGCGCGGCGCTTCAGGGACGAGCTCGAGGACCACATGTCGCCCGACTTCGCCGCGACCACGCTGCGCACGGTGACCGAATGGGGCCGCTATGCCGAATTGTTCGCGTTCGACGACGACGGCGACCTGTTCACGCTGGAAAACCCGGTGTGACGCGATGATGCTCGGCCCCGTCCATCTTTGCTCGGTCGGCGTCACCCGGCATCGACGCAGAACGGCTGAGGGGCTGGCCGGCTTACATCGCGGGATGCTGAGGACGACGATATGCGCCCCCGCTCCAGCGCGAAACGCTCGATTGCGCTGGCAAGCGGCGGGAGCAATTGTCCCCGGACGGTCGACAGCGCCGCGAAGCGCGGCCGCGCTGCCGGCCTTCCCAACGATGCGCCGGCCACCGGCTCGATCGCGCGCGGATCGAGGCCGCACGCCGCGGCGAGGCGGCCGGCGAATTCGGCCCAGCTCAGCCCCTCGCCGTTGGTGAGGTGCCAGATGCCGTCCGCTCCGTCGATCGCGAGATCCAGCACCGCGTCGCACAGATCGGGGACATAGGTCGGGGACACGATCTCATCGTCGGGCACGCGCTGCGGGCGGTCGTCCGCCAGCCCGGCGGTGACGTGGATCGCGAAATTATGCGGATCGAACGGCGAGAAGAACGCCGCCGTCCGGACGATCAGGTGCGAACCGGGCAGGTCGGTGATTGCGCGTTCGGCCGCCGCCTTGCTCCGTCCGTAGACGTTGAGCGGGGCGG
This sequence comes from uncultured Sphingomonadaceae bacterium, assembly GCA_964250685.1. Classification (GTDB taxonomy): domain Bacteria; phylum Pseudomonadota; class Alphaproteobacteria; order Sphingomonadales; family Sphingomonadaceae; genus Sphingomonas_I. Next base: position 28,033 of record CAXUGZ010000001.1, on the reverse strand, counting down.
GCAGATCGGGTTCGACGTAGGGTTTGGATGCCGTCCCGTCGAACACGAGATCGCTCGAAAAGCTCACCGTCGGGATGTTCCGCGCCGCGCAGAGCTGCGCGAGCAGTGCCGCACCCCGGCTGTTGGCGCGCAGGCAGCCCTCCGGGTCGGCCTCCGCGTCATCGACCCGCACCCAGCCGGCCGCGTTGATCACGACCCACGGTCGATGCGCATCGAGCGCCGCGGCGATGCCGGCGGCATCCGCCAGGTCGAGCTCGCCGCGTTCGGTCAGGACATGCCGGATGTCGCGATGCCGGCAGGCCGCGCCCAGCGCGCCGCCGAGCGTGCCGTTGCCTCCCGCGATCAGGATCGGCGGCGGCTCTGCCCCGCCGGCCGCGCCACGGGAGACGAACTGCTCGCGTGCCGATGCGGGCCGCGGCACGGGCGCGTGATGGAGCCGGATGGGTCGCTTCCACCATCCCTCGCCCGCGAGCACGGGGTGGGGGGCGGCGTCGCCGCCGCGGGCGAGACCGCGCAGCAAGGCCGCCAGCGCGGTCGGGCGCGGGCTGCCGCCCCGAACGTCGAACGCCCCGGGTTCGTATTGCCCCGGCCCGGTGAGCAGGGTGTTCCAGCCATGGCTCCCCAACAGCGCCCAGCTGGTGATGGCGCGCACGTCGATCCCATCGGCACGCAGCGCGCCGGCGAGCCGCCACGCCTGGCTGGTCCAGCGCATCTGCTCTTCGCGCGTGCAGCCGTTATGAACCTCGGTCACCGCCAGCGGGAGGCCGTAGCGCGCCCACGCCTCGCGCAGCACGCCGGCCAGCCCCGCCGGGGGCGGCTGAAGCGCGCGCACGCCCTCGACGTCGGCGAACGCGCGCGTCCCGTTGCTGCCTCGCGCCTGCACGGGATAACGGTGGGCGCGGTGATCGAGAAAGCGGTCGCTGGTGAGATAGTGGTTCACGCCGACGATATCGGGGGGGCAGGGATCGTCCGCGATGCGCCGCAGGCGATCGCCCAGCCCGAAATCGCTCAGCCGCCGCCACATCGCGTGATCCGGACCGACGCGGCCGCACAGCAGGTCCCAGCTCATCCAGCGCCGCGCATTGTCGAACGCGGCCTGGTCGCGCAGCGCCGCGGTGGCGTAGGTCCGGCCGAGATCCTCGGTCTGGATCAGCCGGGCCTGCGGGTTCAGATCGCGCACCGCGCGCATCGCGAGCCGGATGCCGTCGATCTGATTCAGCAACGCGATCCAGAACGAGCGCTCGTCGCACCGGTGCGGATACCAATGGCCGTAGAGCGCGGAGAAGCGGGCGGTGGTGACCGGTTCGTTAACCGGCGTCCAGTCGCTCAGCCACGGATATCGTTCGGCGACGCGGCGCGCATGACGCGCGAGCCCGGGGGCGAAGTCGTCCGCCAGCAGGTTGGTGTAGCGCGGTCCGCTGCCGTGGTGCACCAGGCCCGCGATCACCCGGATGCCCAGTTCGCGCAGCCGCGTCAGGCGAGGATCGCACCAGCTCCAGTCGGCGTGATCGGGGGCAACGGGCGAGACCGTCTCCCAGGCGACCGGATATCGCAGCGCGCGCACGCCGAGCCCGGCGACCAGATCGAGATCGGACATGCGGCGATCGTGACCGCTGTCGGCGAACTGGTCGCGGAACACGTCGCCGACGCGGTTGATCGTGCACTCGAAACCCGCCCAGAGTTCAAGGTCGTGCATCCTTCGCCCCCGCCGCTGCGTTGCTGAAAGACGGTAACGCGTGGAACAAGCAACGGACCGGCAAAATCGCCTTAACCTGGTTTAAGGCCAAATTTTTCGTGGCTTAGGCGCGTGTGCCGGTGGAACTCCGGCGCGACGGACCACGTTCATCTTACGCTGGTGGTTCATCCGGGAGCAAGATTAACTTATGAGGCATTTTCCGAAAACGGGGGTTTCGGCGATCGACCCGACGGACGGGACGGGCGTGCATGGCACGACCATAATCTGCTTCAGCCACCTGCGGTGGGCATTCGTGTTCCAGCGGCCCCAGCATCTGATGAGCCGCTTCGCGCGGACCAATCGCGTGCTGTTCTGGGAAGAACCGCGCGTCGTCGAGACCATCTCCGCTGCGCGGCTCGACGTCCGGACCTGCCCCGACAGCGGCGTGATCGTCGCCACGCCCGAGCTGCCCGCGGATGCGGAGGCGCCCGACGATACGCTGCGCCGCCTGCTGGACACGTTCCTCGGGACGCTCGAGACGCGGCTGGTGCGCTGGTATTACACCCCGATGATGCTGCCCTTCTCGCGCCACCTGCCCGCCGAATGCACCGTCTATGACTGCATGGACGAGCTGGCGAACTTCAAGGATGCGCCCGCCGAACTGATCCCGCTGGAGCGCGAATTGCTGGCGGAGGCCGATCTCGTCTTCACTGGCGGCCACAGTCTGTACGAGGCGAAGCGCGGCGCCCATCCGCGCATCTACCCGTTCCCGTCCAGCGTCGACGTCGCCCATTTCGCGCGCGCGCGCGAGGCGGGCGCCGATCCGGCGGACCAGGCCGACCTTCCCCGTCCGCGCCTGGGCTTCTACGGCGTGGTCGACGAACGGATGGACCTGGCGCTGCTGACCGCGCTCGCGGATGCGCGGCCCGATTGCGCGCTCGTCATCGTCGGGCCGGTGGTCAAGATCAGTCCCGACGATCTGCCGCGCCGCCCCAACATCCATTATCTGGGCGCCAAGAGCTACGCCGAGCTGCCCGACTACCTGCGCGGGTGGGACGTGGCGCTGATGCCGTTCGCGATCAACGACGCGACGCGCTTCATCAGCCCGACCAAGACGCCCGAATATCTGGCCGCGGGCTGTCCGGTCGTATCGACGCCGATCACCGACGTGGTCCGCCATTATGGCGCGCTGGCGGGGGTCCGGATCGCGGGCACGCACGAAGAGTTCATCGCCGCGTGCACGGCGGCGCTGGCCGCGCGGGGCGAGGATTGGCTGGAGCAGAGCGATGCCGCGCTCGCCGATTCGTCCTGGGACCGGACGTTCCGGCAGATGGACGGCCTGATCGCCGAGACGCTCGTCCGCGCGGGCCACGTCCAGCCGATCGTCTCGCCGACGATGTGGCCGGCCGAGCGGGCGAAACGCTATGACGTGATGGTGGTCGGCGCCGGCTTCGCTGGCGCGGTCATGGCGGAACGGCTGGCGGCGGATGCGGGCAAGCGCGTGCTGGTGGTCGATCGCCGGCCGCACGTCGCGGGCAACGCGTTCGACCACATCGACGCCGCCGGCGTGCTGATCCACCAATATGGTCCGCACATCTTCCACACCAACAGCCAGGATATCGTCGATTATCTGTCGCGCTTCACCGCGTGGCGGCCGTATGAGCACCGCGTGCTGGCCGAGGTCGACGGCAAATTGGTGCCGATGCCGATCAACCGCACGACGCTGAACGCGCTGTACGGTCTCGACATGACGACCGACGCGCAAGCCGCCGCCTTCCTTGCCTCGCGCGCCGAGCCGGTCGAGACGATCCGCACCTCGGCCGACGTCGTCGTCTCGGCGATCGGCCGCGAGCTCTACGAGAAGTTCTTCCGCGGCTACACCCGCAAGCAATGGGGCATGGACCCGTCCGAGCTCGACAAATCGGTCACCTCGCGCGTGCCGACGCGCGCGAGCACCGACGACCGCTACTTCACCGACAGCTTCCAGGCGATGCCGGCCGAAGGGTATACGCGCATGTTCGAGCGGATGCTCGACCATCCCAACATCGATCTGCTGCTGGGGGTCGATTACCTCGAGGCGCGCGAAGCGTATCCGCACGACCAGCTCGTGTTCACCGGGCCGATCGACGAATATTTCGATTTCCGGTTCGGCAAGCTTCCCTACCGGTCGCTGCGCTTCCGCCACGAGATCGTGGATCGCGAACGGTTCCAGGACGTGGCGGTGGTGAACTATCCGTCCGAGGACGTGCCCTATACGCGCGTGACCGAATACAAGCACCTGACCGGGCAGGTCTCACCCAAGACCAGCATCACCTATGAATATCCCGCCGCCGAGGGCGATCCCTATTATCCGATCCCGCGCGACGAGAATCAGGCGCTGTTCAAGCGCTACGAGGCGCTCGCACTGGCGGAGCGCCAAGTGGTGTTTGTCGGGCGGCTCGCGACCTATCGCTACTATAACATGGATCAAGTCGTCGGGCAGGCGCTCGCCACGTACCGGCGGGTGTTCGCGACGGCCATCGCGCCCCCCGATCGCGCGGTGAAGATGCCGGCGCGCGAGCAGACCGGCGCCCGCCTGGCGGTCGGCTGAGATCGATCCGAACCAAGCCTCCACGAACCAACGGCCGGCCGGTTCGTGAGCGTCGTCGTCATGCCGCCGCGTGCAGATAGGCCGCATGGAAGTCGGCGATGCGGCGCAGGCGCTCCCAATCGGTGATCTCGATCAGGCGCCGCGTGCGCGCGATCGCGCCGTCCTCGGCGAGTGCCTGGAGCATGCGGTTGACGTGGATCGAGGTGAGTCCGGTCGCGTCGGCGATCTCGGCCTGCGTCATCGGCAGCTCGAATCGTTCGGGCGCGCCGAGCCCGGCCTTCTCGCGCCGCACCGCGAACTCGCACAGCATGTGCGCGATGCGCCCCTTGGCGTCGCGGCGGCCGACGTTGAGCACCCATTCGCGGAAGATCGAGGCGTCGATCAGCGAGTCGCGCCACAGCGCCTCGCCCACCATGGGCCGCTCCTTGCTCAGCCGCAGCAATGCCGCCGCCGGCACGGTCGCGATCGTCGCCGGGGTGATCGTCTCGACATTGTGGTCGGCGCGCGGCAGCAGCACATGCTGCAGATCGAGCAGGTCGCCCGGAAGGTGGAACGAGAGGATCTGCCGCCCGCCCGCGCCGGTGGTCTTGTGGCGGCAGGCATAGCCGTCGAGCAGCACGCAGCAGGACGAGGGGCTGTCGCCCTCGCGCACCAGATAATGGCCCGAGGGCACCTTGCCGACCCTGAACGGCAAATCCGCGATGGCGCGGCGATCCTCCGCGTCCAAAGTCGCCATCCGGTCGAGCTTGGCGATCAGCTTCCCGAAGGTATCATGATCGTCCAGCGCGGTAGGCTCCCCATCCTGTCTCGGCCCCGGCCGCGGGCGGACAAGCGCCACGTGCCAGATCGCGCTCCGGCGTTTGTTGATCGCGATTAGCTTTTGGCGTGCCGCAACGATTTCGGCGGTTGGCGCTCATGCGGTCGGGCAGGGCAGAAGTCACCGCGCCGGGCGCCACAGCACCGCCGGGCGCGCCGGGCGCGCGCGGGAGCGGCGGCGTGCGGCCTGCCAGCCGGCGCGCGCCACCCAGCCGAGCTTGTCCAGCGTGGAGGTGGCGACCCGCTCGTCCCACGCGCGCGCGCCGCGCTGCGCGACCGCGCGCGCGATGCCGCCATAGATGCCGGCGGCGGCAAGCACCGCCCATGCCGCGCGGAAGCGCAAAGCGGCGGCGCCGACGCGCGCGCTCGCCTCGAACGACGCCGCGCGCTCGGCGAGGCGGCGGGCGAGGACGGCGACGCGCGCGCGCGCCTCACGATCGGCGAGCCCGCCGCGCTCGAGCCCAAGCTCGTCGAGCCACTGCGCGGGAAGGTAGCAGCGCCCGGCCGCATCGTCCTCGGCGATATCGCGCGCGATGTTGGCGAGCTGGAACGCGATGCCGAGATCGCACGCGCGCTCCAGCGTCGCGCGATCGGCGGGATCGACCCCCATCACCAGCGCCATCATCCCCCCGACCACGCCCGCGACATGGTAGCAATACCGATAGAGATCGGCCTCGTCGGCGGGCCGCCACCCGGCCGCGTCGAGCGCGAAGCCCTCGATCAGATCGTCCACCAGCGCCGTGGGAATACGGGCTTCGCGCGCCACCAGGCCGAGCCCGTCGAACGCGGGGTCGCCCGTCGCCTCGCCCGCCAGCGCGGCGGCGGTGCGCGCGCGGATCGTCGCCAGGCGCGCATGCGGATCGGCGACCGGACGCATGCCATGCCCCATCTCCTGCCCATCGGCGAGATCGTCGCACGCGCGGCACCAGGCGTAGAGCAACCACGCGCGCTCGCGCGTCGCGCGATCGAACAGAGCGGAGGCGAGGCGGAACGATTTGGAGCCGCGCGCGATGCTGTCGCGCGCGTGCGCCACGAGCGCGGCGCGGCCGGTCACGAGCAGGCGCTCACAGCTCGCCCGCGTCCATCGCCACGATCGGGCGGCCCGGCACATAAGCCGCCATCGCCGCGAGCAGCGCGTCGAGCGTGTCGCCCACGATCAGCAGATCGCGATGCTGCGCGCGGAGGAAGCCGGTCGCGGCCATCGTCGCCGCGAATGCGATCAGCCCGTCATAATAGCCCGCGACGTTGAGCAGCCCGACCGGCTTGGCATGGTAGCCGAGCTGCGCCCAGCTGAGCGCCTCCCATAATTCGTCCATCGTGCCCGTGCCGCCGGGCAGCGTGACGAAGCCGTCGGCCAGATCGGTGAAGAGCTGCTTGCGCTGGTGCATCGTCGCGACGACGTGCAGCTCGGTGAGGCCGTGATGCGCCACCTCGAGCTCGACCAGCGCCCGCGGGATCACGCCGATCACCTCCCCCCCGCCCGCCAGCGCGGCATCCGCCACCGCCCCCATCAGCCCCAGCCTGCCGCCGCCATAGACGATTCCGATCCCGCGCTCGGCGAGCGTTCGGCCCACCTCGCGCGCGCACGCCATGAAGCGCGGATCGGGGGGCGTGGCGGACCCGCAATAGATGGCGAGACGCCTCACCCGAGTTCCTCCCCGAGATTTCCTCGCGGAGGGGGACCATCGCGCAGCGATGGTGGAGGGGCAATTCGGGTGACGCGAGTTCCCTCCACCACCCGCTGCGCGGGCGGTCCCCCTCCCCAGCAAACGCTGGAGAGGACCTTCACGCGCCCTCCAGCATCAGCGCGGCGGTCGCCTTGGCCGATCCGACCACGCCGGGGATACCCGCGCCGGGATGCGTGCCCGCGCCCACGAAATAGAGGTTGGAAAGCACGTCGTCGCGGTTGTGCGTGCGAAACCAGGCCGACTGGGTGAGGATCGGCTCGAGGCTGAAGGCGGAGCCGAGATGCGCGTTCAGATCGCGCGCGAAATCGTCCGGCGTGTAGTGGAAGCGCGTGACGATCCGCTCCTTCAGCCCCGGCATCAGCCGCCGCTCGATCTCGTCGAGGATGCGGTCGGCATAGGCCTGCTGCTCGGCCGCCCAGTCGATCGGCAGCTTGCCCAGATGCGGCACGGGCGCGAGCGCGTAGAAGGTCGAGCAGCCCTCGGGTGCCATGCCCGGATCGGTGACGGTCGGATGGTGGAGGTAGAGCGAGAAATCGGCGGGCAGCACGCCGTGATCGTAGATGTCCTTGAGCAGCCCGTCATAGCGCGGACCGAACAGGATCATGTGGTGCGGGATGCCTGCCCAGCTGCCGCGCACGCCGAAATGGACCACGAACAGCGAAGGCGAGAAGCGCTTGCGCTCGAGCTTGCGCGCGACTTTGCGCCCGCGCGCGTCGCCGGCGAGCAGGTCGCGATAGCTGTGCATGATGTCCGCGTTCGAGGCGACCGCGTCGAACGCGCCGTGCCAGCCGCTGGCGGTGCGCACCCCCGTGACGCGGGCTCCGGCGGTCTCGATCCGCGCCGCCGGATCGCTCAGCCGCAGCGTGCCGCCGAGCCGCTCGAACAGCGCCACCATGCCGCGCACCAGCGCCCCCGTGCCCCCCTTGGCGAACCATACGCCGCCCGCTTTCTCCAGCTTGTGGATCAGCGCGTAGATCGCGCTGGTGGTCATCGGGTTGCCCCCCACCAGCAGGGTGTGGAACGACAGGGCCTGACGCAGCCGCTCGTCCTTCACGAACGACGACACGATCGAATAGACCGAGCGCCACGCCTGATAGCGCGCGAGCGCGGGCGCGGCGCGGATCATCGCCCCGAAATCGAGGAAGGCGACCGCGCCGAGCTTCTCATAGCCCTCGCGGTACACGCCCGCCGAATAATCGAGGAAGCGCGCATAGCCGGCGACGTCGTCCGGGTTGAGCCGCGCGATCTCGGCGCGCAGCTGGGGCTCGTCGTTCGAATAGTCGAAGCGCGATCCGTCGGGCCAGGCGAGGCGATAGAACGGGCTGACCGGCATCAAGGTCACGTCCTGCGCGATGTCGTTCCCGCTCAGGCGCCACAATTCGGCGAGGCAGGCGGGATCGGTGATCACGGTCGGCCCGGCATCGAAGATGAAGCCCTCGCGCTCCCAGACATAAGCGCGCCCGCCCGGCCGATCGCGTCCCTCGATCAGCGTGGTGGCGATCCCGGCGGACTGGAGCCGGATCGCGAGCGCGAGCCCGCCGAAGCCCGCGCCGATCACACAGGCGGTGCGCGGCATCACCGCTCCCCCGCCAGCACGATGCCGGCCGCCTTGAAGAAGGGGACCGGCGGCTTGCCGGCCAGGGTACGCATCTTGTCGAACACGGTCGAGCGAGCCGAATACAATCTCACGATAAGTCCTTCGTCGAGGCGGTAGAATCGCTCCAATATCCGATAGCGAAGCTCGGGTCGTCCCGCGCGAAACAACAATCGCGCGAGCAGGCGGTAATAGCCGCGCGCGCGCCAGGCGGCGGCGGCGTCTTGGCGCAGCACGCGCGCGAGCGATGCCGACGACAGATCGGGCAGCGCGGCGATGAGTGTCGCCGTCCGCACCGCATCGGGCAGCGAATAGCCGGTCATCGGGTGGAACAGCCCGGCCGCCATGCCGACGCGCGCCACCCCATCGGGGGCGTCCGGCCAGAACCGATCGAAATCGCCCGCCAGCGCGATCGGCAGCGATCCCTCCTCCGCCCGCTCGACCGCCGCCACCTCCCAGCCGCGCGCCGCCGCATAATCCGCGATGCGCGCATCGAGCACGCCGACGTCGATCGCCGGATGGTCCGAATAATAGGTGTCCTCGACGAACAGCAGATCGGGCGCGAACGGCAACAGATAGACGAAGCGATAGCCGTCGAGCTGCGCCACGCTCGCATCCATGATTACCGGCCGCGTCAGCCCGTGCGGCTGCTTGAGCCGCAACAGCCGCCCGGCGAATTTCTGCCAGCCGAGCTCGAGCGCCGTCGCATCGCCCGCGCCGCGTGCATCGATCACGCCATGCGCCGCGATCCGGCTCTGATCGGCCAGCGTCAACCCGTTCCGGTCGATCGCCGCCACCGGCGATGCGCCGCGCACCGATCCCGGCCGCAACGTCGCGCGGATCACCGCGTCGAACCGTTCCGACTCGATCGAATTATAGCCCCCGCTGAGCGTCCGCCGGTGGCCCGGAAACGCGACGTCGTATCCCTCCCAGCGATGGCCCACGAGCGGCGCCACCAGCGCTCGTCCCGCCGCATCGAGATCGCTGTCGAAGAACGACCAGACGTGGTTGCCGCCGAGTCGGTCGTCCCGCTCGATCAGCGTGACCGCCACCTCGGGCCGCTTCGCCGCCAGCGCGAGCGCGATCAGCCCGCCCGCAAGTCCTCCGCCGGCGATGAGCAGGTCGGTCCTTGGCGGCGGCTCCATCGCCGTGCTTCTACCCATATGCGTCGTCCGCGCCTATAGCGATCGGGATGAGCATGCTCCCCTCGATCCTGCTGGCGATGCTGGCGATGAGCGCGATCGTGGCGGTGCGCTATCTCGCGACGAGCGGCGGCTTCGCGCTGGCGACGCGCGTGGCGCGGCCGGGGCTGCATGCCGGGCGCGGTGCGCAGGTGGCGCGCGAGATCGGCTGGAGCCTCGCCTCGGCGCTCGTCTACGGCGCGCCCGCGGGGCTCGTCGCCTGGGGCTGGCAGGCGCGCGGGTGGACGCGCATCTACCGCGATCCGCACGCCTATCCGCTGTGGTGGATGCCGCTGTCGGTGCTTATCTATCTGCTCGCGCACGACGCGTGGTTCTACTGGACGCATCGCGCGATGCACGGCCGCCGCCTGTTCGGCGCGATGCATGCGGTCCACCACGCCAGCCGCCCCCCGACCGCGTGGGCGGCGATGAGCTTTCATCCGTACGAGGCGCTCACGGGCGCGGTGGTGATCCCCGTGCTCGTGCTGCTGGTGCCGATCCAGCTCGCCATGCTGGGGGTGGTGCTGGCGGTGATGACGGTGATGGGCGTGACCAATCACATGGGGTGGGAGCTGTTCCCGGCGCGATTCGTGCGCGGTCCCGCGGGGCGCTGGCTGATCACCGCCAGCCACCATCAGCGCCACCACAGCGACTATCGCTGCAATTACGGGCTGTATTTCCGCTTGTGGGACCGGCTGTGCGGCACCGATCACGGGCTGGGCGCATTGCCTGCACGTCAGGATGCAAATTTCGCATCTTGCACTGCAACAAAGTGACTTGCCGAACGATCGGCGCGGAGGCACAACGATACCGCCTTTCAGGCATCCTCTCCTAACCTTCAAGGGCTGGTCTCACGACCGGCCCTTTTTTTGCGCCGCGGCGGCTCCGGATACTCGACTCAGCTGGCGACGCCGATATGGCGCGCGGCGATGGATCAGCCCAAGCTTCCTGCGCGCGCGCGCCGCCCTGCGCTGCTCGCGCTGCTGATCGCCAATCTGGCGCTCGCTTTCGGGCCGTTGCTGGTGCGGCTGGCGCAGAGCGACGCGCAGGTCGGGGCGCTCGGCTCGGCCTTCTGGCGCATGGCGCTGGCCTGCCCCGTGCTGCTCGCGGCGAGCGTCCGCGCGCGCGCGCCGTTGCCGGCGCGCTGGGGCGGGGCGGCGGCGATCGCGGGAGTGGCGGGGCTATTGTTCGCGGCCGATCTCGCGCTGTGGCACCTCGGCATCATGCGCACGCGCCTCGGCAACGCGACCTTGTTCGGCAACATCACCGCGATCCTGTTCCCGCTCTACGGGTTCGCCGTAGCGCGCGCGTGGCCCAACGCCCGGCAGGCGGCGGCGCTGGCGCTCGCCGCGCTCGGGGCGATGCTGCTGCTCGGCCGATCCTACCATCTCTCGGCGCAAAGCGCGCTCGGCGACCTGCTCTGCATCCTCGCTGGCGGCTGCTATACGGGCTACCTGATCGCGATCGAGCGGACGCGCGGGCGGCTCGGCCCGCTGCCGACGCTGACCGTCTCGGTGCTCGCAGGAACGCCCCTGCTGCTGATCGTGGCACTTGCGGTCGGCGAGCCGCTGCGCCCGCATGACTGGACCCCGCTGATCCTGCTGACGCTCGGCAGCCAGCTGATCGGCCAGGGGCTGATCCTCTACGCGGTCGCGCGCGTCGCGCCGCTGGTGGTCGGCGTGATGCTGCTGATCCAGCCGATCGTGGCGGCGGCGATCGGCTGGATCGTCTATGGCGAGCGGCTGGGCGCGCTCGACGTGATCGGGGGCGTCGCGATTGCGATCGCGGTGCTGCTGGTGCGCGACGGCGGCGCCCCCTTGCCCGCGCGCGCCGAGCCGCTACCTTCACGCCCATGACCGCGCCCCTGGACATGACGCTCGACGAACTGCGCGATGCGCTCGCGCCGCTGCTGCCCGGCGAGGCGGCGTTCGACGGGTGGAGCGAACGCGCGCTCGCCGCTGCGGCGCACGGCTTGGGCGTGCCGCCCGAACGCGCGCGTCTCGCCTTTCCCGGCGGCGCGACGCAGATGATCGACGCGTGGTTCGCGAGCATCGACCGGCAGATGGCCGCCGCGCTCCCGCCCGAGACGCTGGCGGCGATGCGCATCCGCGCGCGCATCACCGCGCTGGTGCGCAGCCGGATCGAGGCGGTCGCGCCGCATGTCGAGGCGCTGCGCCGCGCGCTCGCCACGCTTGCCATGCCCCAGCACGCGGCGACGGGGGCGCGGCTGGGGTGGCGCGCGGCCGATGCGATGTGGCGGCTGGCGGGCGACGACACCACCGGCTTCGCGCATTACACCAAGCGGCTGACGCTCGCGGGCGTCTATGGCGCGACGCTGCTGGCGCTGCTCGACGACACGAGCGAGGACCATGCGGACACGCGCGCCTTCCTCGATCGGCGGATCGAGGACGTGATGCGCTTCGAACGGGCGAAGGCGCGGCTGCGGCCCGACCCCGACCGCCACTTCAACGTCGCGCGCTTTCTGGGACGGCTGCGCTACCCCGCGAGGTGACGGCCTGTTCCGGGCGCGCCGCGCTCAGACGTTGGCGATGACCACGGCGCGCGTGTTGAGGTAGTTTTCGAGCGCCTCGGGGCCGCCTTCGGTGCCGTAGCCCGAATCCTTGATGCCCCCGAACGGCAGCTCGGCCGAAGGCGTCGCCGGCGTATTCACCCACAGCATGCCGACCTCGACCCGGCGGGTCAGCAGGTCGGCGTTGGCGAGCGACTTGGTGAAGGCGTAGCCCGCGAGCCCGAAGGACAGGCGGTTGGCCTCCGCGATCGCCTCCTCCAGCCGGTCGAAGCCGCGAATCCCCGCGACCGGGCCGAACGGCTCGTCGTTGAAGATGCGCGCCTCCAGCGGCACGTCGGTCAGTACGGTCGGCGCCCAGAAATTGCCGACGTCGCCGATGCGGCTGCCGCCGGTCAGCACCGTGGCGCCCCGGTCCACCGCATCCTGCTGGAACTCGGCCATCGCGCTCAGCCGGCGCGGATTGGCGAGCGGGCCCATCTGCGTGCCCTCGGCGAGGCCGTCGCCGACCTTGATGCCGCGCGCGAAATCGGCCAGCCCCTCGGCGAAGCGCTGCTTGACGCTGTCGTGGACGAGGAAGCGCGTCGGCGAGATGCATACCTGCCCGGCGTTGCGGAACTTGGCGGCGCCGACGCTCTTCACCGCGAGCGCGAGGTCCGCGTCCTCGCACACGATCACCGGCGCGTGGCCGCCGAGCTCCATCGACACGCGCTTCATATGCCGCCCGGCGAGGCCCGCGAGCAGCTTGCCGACGGGGGTCGAGCCCGTGAAGGTGATCTTGCGGGTGATCGGGCTGGCGATCAGATATTCCGAGATTTCGGCGGGATCGCCGTACACGAGGTTGAGCACGCCCTCGGGCAGCCCGGCATCCTGGAACGCCTTGATCAAGGCGGCCGGGCTCGCGGGCGTCTCCTCGGGCGCCTTGACGATCATCGAGCAGCCCGCGGCCAGGCCGGCCGAGATCTTGCGGACGACCTGGTTGATCGGGAAGTTCCACGGCGTGAACGCGGCGACCGGACCGACCGGATCCTTGATCACCATCTGGCGGACCGCCGGATCGCTGCGATGCGGAACGAGACGGCCGTAGACGCGGAAGCCTTCCTCCGCGAACCATTCGATGATGTCGCCGGCGGCCATCGCCTCGCCCTTGGCCTCGGCGAGCGGCTTGCCCTGCTCCTGGGTGAGCAGCAGCGCGATCTCGCCCGCGCGCTCACGCATCAGGCCTGCGGCGGTGCGCATGATCTTGCTGCGCCGCGCCGGCGTGAAATCGCGCCATGTCTCGAAGCCGCGCTGCGCCGCATCCAGCGCGCGATCGAGATCGGCGCGGCCGGCATGCGCGACCCGGCCGATATCCTCGCCCGTCGCGGGATTTTGCACCGCCAGCGAACGGCCATCGGCGGCATCCTGCCAACCGCCGTTGATGAACAGCTTAACATCCTGATAGGCCATTCGACACGACTCCGTACAGCTTTGCCTCGCGCGAGGCCCGAGAGAACAAGGTTCGCCGCGGCGAGAATCAGCCCGTCATATCGGGCGTGGACGTCGTCGCGGCAACCGTCGCCATCAAACCTGTTTCGTCGCTGCTCACGTATCTTGTGTCTCGATGAAGCGCATCCTGCTACCATCGCGCGCCGCCGCGAAAAGCCGATCGGGGAACCGCATGACCATCACCGCACACCTGTTAGCGACCGCCGCACTCATCGGTCTGGCGTCCAGCGGCATCGCCCAGAACACCCCGTCTTCGTTCAACGCGAAGGCGCTCGAGCAGGCTTTCGACCTGCAGATCAGCAGTGCCGATCAGCTGGCATGGCTGAAGACGATGAGTTCCGCACCCAATCATGTCGGCAGCCCGCACGATCGGGCCAATGCCGAGATGCAACTCGCGCTGTTCAAGCAATGGGGCTGGGATGCGCGGATCGAGACGTTTCAGGTGCTTTATCCCACGCCGATCAGCACGACGCTGGAATTGGTCGCGCCCGAGCGGGTGACGCTCGGCGGGCAGGAGCCGGCGGTGCCCGAGGATCCGAGCACCGCCGACCTCACGGGCGCGCTGCCCCCCTACGTCGCCTATCAGGGCGACGGTGATGTCACGGCGCCGGTGGTCTACGTGAACTACGGCATGCCCGATGATTATGACGCGCTCGCCGCGCGCGGCATCAGCGTGAAGGGCAAGATCGTGCTCGCGCGGTATGGCGGCGGCTGGCGCGGGCTCAAGCCCAAGCTGGCGCAGGAGCATAATGCGGCGGGCTGCCTGATCTACTCGGACCCGGCGGACGACGGCTATGCCGAGCACGATCCGTTCCGCGCGGCGGCGGACGGCCCGAGACCGGCGTGCAGCGCGGCTCGGTGCAGGACATGACGCAATATCCGGGCGATCCGCTTACCCCTGGGATCGGCGCCACCGCGGGGGCGAAGCGGCTGACGCGCGCGACGGCGCCGACGATCCTCAAGATCCCCGCGCTGCCGATCTCCTATCGCGACGCGACCAGGATCATGTCCCGGCTGGAAGGGCCGGTGATCGGCGGCCGTGCGCGCGGCGGGCTGGGGCTGGCCTATCACTGGGGCGGCACCGATGCCGTCAAGGTCCACCTCGCGGTCAAGTCCGACTGGTCGCTGAAGCCGATCTACGACGTGATCGCGGTCATGCCGGGCGCGACGCGGCCCGACGAATGGGTGGTGCGCGGCAACCACCATGACGGCTGGGTGTTCGGGGCGAGCGATCCGCTCACCGGCCAGGTCGCGCTGATGAGCGAGGCGAAGGCGCTGGGCGCGCTCGCGCGCACCGGCTGGCGGCCCGATCGGACGATCGTCTATGCCAGCTGGGACGGCGAGGAGCCGGGGCTGCTCGGCTCGACCGAATGGGTCGAGGCGCATGCCGACGAGCTGAGCCGCAAGGCGGTGCTCTACATCAATACCGACAGCAACGGACGCGGCTTCTTCGGCGCCGAAGGCAGCCATGACCTCCAGCATTTCGTCAACGCGGCCGCGCGCGACGTCATCGATCCGCAGACCTCGGTGAGCGTGCTCGACCGGCTGCGCGCGAACGTGCGCGCACAGGCCTTTGCGGGCACGGGCCGCCGGAGCGACGACACGGCCGCGCTCGATGCGGCCAAGGCTGGAGGGGACATGCCGATCGGCGCCCTCGGCTCGGGTTCCGATTACTCCACGTTCCTGCAGCATCTCGGCATTCCGTCGCTCAACATCGAGTTCGGTGGCGAGGGCGCGGGCGGCGGATCGTACCATTCAGCCTATGACAGCTTCTACCATGTGACCAAGTTCGACGATCCGGGTCTGGTCTATGGCGCGGTATTGTCGAAGACGATCGGCCGGCTGGTGCTGCGCGCCGCCGACGGCCCGCGCGTGCCGGCGCGGTACGGCGATTTCGCGGTCACGGTGTCGCGCTATGTCGGCGAGGTCAAGAAGCTTGCCGCCGATCAGCGCGACAGGGACCGGGCGCTGCGCGATCTCACGCGCGACGAGGTGTTCAAGCTCGCGTCGAACCCCGACGATCCGACGATCGCTCCTGCGGGGAGAGGCGTGACCCCGGCGATCGATATGCTGGCGCTGGAGGATGCCGCCGATCGACTGGCGCGCTCGGCGCGCGCCGCGGACGCGGCGATCGAGCATATGCCGACGCTGCCGGCCGCGGCGCAGGCCCGCATGCTGGCGCTGCTGCGCGACATCGATCAGCTGCTGCTCGACCGGACGGGTCTGCCCGGACGTCCGTGGTTCCGCAACCTCGTCTACGCTCCCGGCACGCTCACCGGCTATGGCGCCAAGACGCTGCCGGGCGTGCGCGAGGCGATCGAGCAGCGCCGGTTCGCCGATGCGACCGCCTATGTCGCCCGCACCGCCGCCGTGCTCAACGCCTATGCCGACCGCCTCGACGCGACGGCGGACGCCGCCCGCAGGTAGCGCCGCAGCGGGGAGCAACGTGGGGATACCTCGGGCGTGCGCGACAGCGCGCCTCTGCCGATCTCGCGGCCAGCTGGTGCTCGCGTTCGTGCTCTGGTCGGGATCGGGGAGACTGATTCGAGGTCCGCACGAACCGCCGAGCGGTGTAGGATCGCCCGCTATGACGGCCCCAGCCCCCCGCCTTTTGTGGCCCGCCGACTTCCCCGACGTGGTGGTGCACACGACCGTCGCGACGCGTGATGCTCATCCGGGTTACGCCAGTGCCAAAGCGGGCGATCCCGAAGACGCATTGACGCTCGCTATGGACCTTCTCGACAGCGCCGCTGTCGAGACTTTGCGGAGGATCGTCGGAGATCGTACGGCAATCCTCCTGCCGGTCATCGCGGACGAAACATTGGGCTTCAACGCCATCCCCGATGCGATGGCGCAGGTGCTCGGCCGCGCGTTCGATCTTCCCGTGATCGCAGGAGAGATCGTGCAGACCAACAAGGTCGGCCACACGCGCGCGCCGGCGTTCCAACGATTGGTCACGCCGGCCATGTTTGACGGCGAAGTGCAGAACGGCGCCGCCTACGTTCTGGTGGACGATCATGTCGGGCTGGGAGGCACATTGGCGAACCTGCGCGGTCATGTGGACACGCGCGGCGGGCGGGTGATCGCGATCACCACCCTGACCGAAAGCCGTGACGCGCGACGCCTTTCGTTGAGACCCGGGACGCGCGATATGCTATGGCAGCGGCATGGCGACGAACTCGACCAACTTTGGCGCGCCCAGTTCGGGTACGGAATCGACTGTCTCACCGAAGTCGAAGCCCTCCAGTTATGTCGTCAACCATCCATTGCCGGCATCGAGGATTTTTTGGCTAAGGCAGCAATCGAAGTACGTGGCCGCGGTCTCGCGCCAGCGGTTTGACCAAGCGCGCCAGGGTTAGCTCGGGCGTCCGACGGCTCTCCCAGAGCGGTATCTGGGCCGATCCCTCGCCTGCGCGAACGAGGCCATATTCTGCGCCAGAACTTCTCGCAGCAGACAATGCTGTCCGCTGTCCTGGGGTGCATCACCCTCCGATACAGCAACGCCGCCGATCTCGCGATCGGCGGCGCGTCCGTGCCCGAGAAAGGCTCAGCCGAAGCTCAGCTTGGTCCGCTGACGCCGGCGCATGGCGCATCCGACGGCTCCGAAACCGCCCAGCATCATCGCCCAAGAAGCAGGTTCAGGGACGGCGGCGGGGGACGCAAAGGTGATCGCGCCGGTGACGCTGCCACCCTGGACGCCATTGGACGTGTACAGGCCCGTGATGGCGGCGCCATTGGCGGGGGTGAAATCGACGATATCGCCCGCCGGGAAGCCAGTCGGATGCAGAGGACCGGCCGAGACGAGCGAACCCAGGATGGCCGCGGTCGCGAACAACGGATCGAAGGTCACCGTGAGTGTGGTCGGCGCAAGGTTCTGGACGACCGCCCCATATCCGTTGATCGTGCCCGTGACGTTGCTGTAGGTGACGGTGCGCGTCGTCGCATTATACGCGCTCGACAGTCCACTGACGGTGAAGCCGTACTGGTTGAGATCGTTGCCCGTGATCTGCGGCAAATTGGACGAAGCCGCATAGGTCAGGAAGCTGCCGTTCAGCGTAAACGTCTGCTGGCCCGGCACCGGGTTCTGCTGGCTGGTGGTGAGGCCGCCGGTGAACGTTGCGGATAACGTGGTGGCGGCGGCCGGCGCGCACACGGCCAGCGCGGCGGATGAAAGCAACAAAATACGAAGCATGCGATATTACCCCTGGCGTTGAGTCGCCACGCCCACGATGCCCAGCCGTAACGCCGCAAGTCCAGCATTAGTTACTAAATCTTAATTAGTTAACCATCTTTTCCCGGCGGTCCTCCATGCTTGCGGTCCTTTGGTCCGCGGTTCGATCATCACTGGCTCAGGATTCGGAGCGCCGCTGCCGCCGCGCCCGCGACGAGCCGCACTATCGTTGCCCAGGGGGGATGCCGCAGCCTTCTCGTCCCCGGCACGCGACGCAGGCTGGCGCGATCGGCAGCCGTGGAACCACGTGACATGATCTTGGTTTAACCGTCGCTCCGCGCGAACGATCGCGGGGCGTCGCACGGGCGGCGTGAGGCTTCGGCCACGATAGCGATAAACCACGCCCGGTGGTCTCGCCGACACGATCGGCGCGGCCCATGTATCCGGACGACCAAAATCACACCCGCGTTCCGATCGCCGAAGAGCGTGTCGTCGTCGACAAGGTCGCGTCGGTGACCGACCGCGTCCGCATCAGCACCATCATCGAGACGCGCGACGTGACGGTCGACGAGATCATCCGGCGCGGCGCGATCGCGATCGAGCGGACCGCGCTCGACCGCGAGGTGAGCGCGGCGCCGCCACCGCGTCACGAGGGTGACCTGCTGGTGATCTCCGTGGTCGAGGAGCGGCTCGTGAAACGGCTGTTCGTCGTCGAGGAGGTGCTCATCCGGCAGACCACCACCAGCGAGGCGGTGTCGCTGCCCGCGACGCTGCGGACGATGCGCGCGACCGTCGAGCATGACGAAGATCCCACATCAACAGGAGGACGCCTCTGATGGCCGACATGAAGAACACCGATGGCGCACCACCGCGCCACATCCATATCGAGCAGAAGAAGACCAATTGGCTGGCATGGCTGCTGCTGCTGCTCGGCCTGCTCGCTTTGCTGCTCGCCTTCTTCCTCCATCGCTATCGCGACACGGCGGTGGTCGCCGCCGCGCCTGCGGGCGAGGTGGTTGCGGCGACGCCGACGGCGGGCAGCTCGACCATGCTCGCCAACACCTCGGGCCTCGGCAGCTACCTTGCCGGCACCGATGCCGCGCCGCGCACGTTCACGTTCGAGAAGCTCAACTTCGACACCAACAAGAGCGACATCCGCGCCGCCGATGAAGCCGAGATCGGCGCGATCGCGGCGACGCTCAAGCAATATCCGACGACGCGCATCCGCATCGCCGGCTATGCCGACGCGCGCGGCGACGACGCCGCCAATGTCGCGCTGGGCAAGGCGCGTGCCGACAGCGTCAAGGCGGCGCTCGTCGCGCAGGGCATCGACGCCGGGCGCATCGACACCGCTTCCGGCGGCGCGGGCGACCCGCTCGCCACCAACGCGACCGCGGCCGGCCAGTTCGAGAACCGCCGCACCGAACTCGTCGTCACGTCCAGGTAAATCCACCACCACCATTTTGCGAAGGAGACGTTCCATGACCCAGACCATCACCGCCCTGTTCGACACGCGTGCCGATGCTGACGCCGCGAAGGAGCGCCTGAAGCAGTCGAGCGTCAACGCCGGCCACATCTCGATCCACGACAAGTCGAGCGCGGGCTACAAGGACACCGGCTATTCGACCGCGAAGGAGCCCGGCATGTGGGGCTCGATCAAGCATGCCTTCCTCCCCGACGAGGACCGCCACACCTATGAGGAAGGCGTGCGCCGCGGCGGCTTCCTGCTCACCGCCGACGTCGATGACGGCAATGTCGACGATGCGGTGAAGGTGCTCGAGCAGGCCAACACGGTCGACATCGACGATCGCGCCAGCCAATGGCGCTCGGCTGGCTGGGATTACGATGCAGCCAAGGCCGGCGGCGCGGGCTACGGCGTGACCGGCAGCACCCCCAAGGCGACCGACACCGGCGGCGAGCAGGTGATCCCGATCGTCGAGGAGGAGCTGGTGGTCGGCAAGCGCGAGGTTTCTCGTGGCGGCGCGCGCGTGCGCTCCTATGTGACCGAGGTGCCCGTCCACGAGCAGGTCCGCCTGCGCGACGAGAAGATCGAGGTTGCGCGCCGCGCGGCCGATCGACCCTTGACCGACGCGGACGATGCGTTCCGCGAGCGCACGATCGACGTGACCGCGACCGGCGAGGAAGCGGTGGTCGGCAAGACCGCGCGCGTGGTCGAGGAGGTGGTCGTCTCGAAAAGCGTGGGCGAGCGCGTCGAGCAGATCGACGACTCGGTGCGCCGCACCGACGTCGAGATCGACCGCGATCCCGGCACCGCCGACGCGAAGGGCGATCGGCGCTGAACGCCGCACCGTGCCGCGCGAGCCGCAAGGCCCGCGCGGCACGGACCGCGCAGCGATTGGCGGAGGAGGTGCGATCGGCGTTTCCCGAGCTTCGCTTCTCCAGCGTGACGGTCGAGGAGCGCGGCGGGGATCATCGCGTCCTGCTGCTCGACGCGACCTACGCCTTCCGCTTCCCGCGCAGGGCGACGCACCACCTCGGCGTGGAGATCGCGTTGCTGGCGGCACTTCGGGGGCGCTGCGAGACGGCCGTTCCCGATTACCTGTTCGTGGACCCCGCGGGCCGCTTCGCGGGCTATCGCCTGATCGCTGGGGACGAACTCACGCCCCGCCTGTTCGCCCGGCTCGATGCGCGCGTCCGGCATGATGTGCTCGATCAGGCGGGGCGCTTCCTGGCGGTGCTGCACGGCCTCGCGCCAGGTGACGTTCCCGCGATCGAACGATGGCCGCTGGCGCCGACGGCGGCGGAGCATGCGGCGCACGCGCGCACGCACCATCTGCCGAGCATCGCCGCGGCCTTCCCGCGCCTGGCCGGTCCGCTCTGCGCCTTCTACGAGGATTATGCCGCCGACCTGGGCGGCCCTCGGGTGGTGCTGCACGGCGATCTGGTCGACGATCACCTCCTGCTCGCGCCCGATCGGCAGAGGCTGGCCGGCATCATCGACTTTGGCGACGTCGCGCTCGGCGATCCCGCCCGCGACCTGCTGGGCTTCTGGGCCTATGGTCCGGAGGCGGTCGCGCGCGTCGCCGCCGCTTATGGCGCGGGCGCGGACCATGACCTTCGCGAGCGATCGCGACGAGCCTATGTCGCGTATCGCATCGATCGCTTCTGCGACCTGCTGGCGACCGAGGGCGAGGCCGTGGCGGCGCGATCGCTGGCGGCGCTCACCCGGCTCCTTGCCAGCTGGGGCGTTCAGGCGCCCGCCTGCGCCAGCAGCGCCTTGGCCTTGGGCCCGGTCCAGTCGAGGTCGCCATGCACGCGCCACAGTTCCTTGCCGTCGGCGCCGTAGAGGATCGTCACCGGCAGGCCGCTTTCCTTGAGCTGGAGGAGCAGCGCGTTGGAGGTGTCGAGCCACGGCTTGAGCGTCGTGAAGCCGTGCTTCTGCATGAACGGGGCGACCACGCGCCGGCCCTCCATGTCCTCGCTCACCGCGACCACCGCGAGCGTGCCCGCCCGGCTCGCCGCGAGCGCGTCGAGCGTGGGCAGCTCCTTGACGCACGGGCCGCACCATGTCGCCCACAGATTGACGAGCACGGGCTTGCCCTTGAGGTCGGACAGCCTGGCGGGCGCGTCGGCGGCGCCGAGCAAAGGCATCGTCGGCAGCGCCCGGCCCTTCTGCGCGGTGTCGACCGTGCCGGCGGCGGTAGGCGCAGCCGGCGCCTCCGCCCCGGCGGGGGCTGACGCTTGCGGCTCGGGGGCCGCTTGCCTATGGCAGCCGCCGGCCGCCGCCAGCAGCGGCACGCACAGCAGGGCAAATCGCCGCATGTCGGACTCCAATGCGATGTGGGGCGGACGCTTCGCCGAGGGGCCTAGCGCGATCATGCGCGAAATCAACGCCTCGATCCCGTTCGACCGGCGTTTGTGGCGCCAGGACATTGCGGGCAGCCGCGCGCATGCCGCGATGCTGGGCGCGCAGGGCATCGTCGATCCCGCCGATGCGGCGGCGATCGACGCCGGCCTCGCGCAAATCGCGGAGGACTATGCCGCGCACGGTCCGCCCGACGATCCCGCGCTCGAGGACATCCACATGAGCGTCGAGAGCCGGCTCGCCGAGCTGATCGGGCCGGCCGCCGGGCGCCTCCACACCGCGCGCTCGCGCAACGACCAGGTCGCGACCGACTTCCGCCTGTGGGTGCGCGACGCGATCGATGCGGTCGAACAGGGTCTCACGGCGCTGCAGGCGGCCCTGATCGCGCGCGCGGGCGAGCATGCCGCGACGATCATGCCGGGCTTCACCCACCTCCAGGTGGCGCAGCCGGTGACGCTCGGCCACCATCTGATGGCGTGGCACGAAATGATCGCGCGCGATCGCTCACGCTTCGCCGACGCGCGCGCGCGTCTCAACGTCTGCCCGCTGGGATCGGCGGCGCTCGCGGGCACGGGCTTCCCGATCGATCGCGACGCGACCGCGCGCGCGCTCGGCTTCGATCGGCCGAGCGACAACTCGCTCGACGCCGTGTCCGATCGCGACTTCGCGCTCGATTACCTGATGAGCGCCACGCAATGCGCGCTGCACCTGTCGCGCATGGCAGAGGAGTTCGTGATCTGGGCGAGCCAGCCCTACGGCTTCGTGGCGCTGCCCGACGCCTTTTCGACCGGCTCGTCGATCATGCCGCAGAAGCGCAATCCCGACGCGGCCGAACTGGTGCGCGGCCATTCGGGGCGCATCGCGGGGTGCATGACCGCTCTGGTGATAACGATGAAGGGGCTGCCGCTCGCTTATTCGAAGGACATGCAGGACGACAAGCCGCCCGTGTTCGAGGCGCACGACCTGCTCGCGCTGTCGCTCGCGGCGATGACGGGGATGGTCGCGACGACGCGCTTCGTGGCCGAGCGGATGCGCGCGGCGGCGGAGGCGGGCTTCTCGACCGCGACCGACCTCGCTGACTGGCTGGTGCGCGCGGCCGGGGTGCCGTTCCGCGAGGCGCACCATATCACCGGCCGCGTGGTGCGGCTGGCGGAGAGCGAAGGCGCGACGCTGGCCGAACTCCCGCTGGAGGCGCTGCGCGCGATCGATCCGCGCATCGACGAGCGCGTCTACGGCGCGCTGTCGGTCGACGCCTCGGTCGCGAGCCGCGCCAGCCATGGCGGCACCGCGCCCGATCAGGTGCGCACACGCGTCGCGCAGGCGCAGGCGGCGCTGGGATGAGGCGCGTGGCGGGTGCGGCCGCGGCGGCTTTGCTGCTGGCGGGATGCGGCGAGCAGCAGGGCCTGACGCCCGCGCGGGGCAAGTCGCTGCCGGTCAAGGCTGCGACCTCGCCCGCTGCGCCGACCGCCGACGACCTGCTCGTGCCGACCCCGACCGCGCGCCCCAGCCGCAGCGACGAGCTGCTGACCAAGTCGCAGCCGCGCCGCGACGACCGCTTCGATCTGCCGCCGCGCTGAGGGGCCGATGGACCATTTCGATCTGCGCGGCGGCGTGCTCCATGCCGAGGACGTGCCCCTCCCCGCGATCGCCGAGGCGGTCGGCACACCCGTCTACGTCTATTCGACCGCGACGATCGAGCGCCATGCGCGCGTGTTCCGCGAGGCGCTCGCGGGGCTGGGCGATCCGCTGATCGCGTTCGCGGTCAAGGCCAATCCCAATCGCGCGGTGCTGGCGACGCTCGCCGCGCTGGGGCTCGGCGCCGACGTCGTCTCGATCGGCGAGCTGCTGCGCGCGCGCGCGGCGGGGGTGCCGGCGGAGAAGATCGTCTTCTCGGGGGTCGGCAAGACCGCCGAGGAGATGGCGCGCGCGCTCGACGAGGGCATCGGCCAGTTCAACCTCGAATCGGTGCCCGAGGCGGGGACGCTGTCCGCGGTCGCGGCGGCGCGCGGGGCGGTCGCGCGCGTGGCCTTCCGCATCAATCCCAATGTCGATGCCGGCACGCATTCCAAGATCTCGACGGGCCGCGCCGACGACAAGTTCGGCGTGGCCTATGATCGCGCGCTCGACGCCTATCGCCAGGCCGCCGCCTATCCGGGGTTGGCGGTGACCGGGATCGCGGTCCATATCGGCAGCCAGCTCACCGATCTCGGCCCCAGCCGCAGGGCATTCGAGCGGATCGGCACACTGATCGCGGCGCTCCGCCGGGAGGGTCACACGATCGCCACCGCCGATCTCGGCGGTGGGCTCGGCGTGCCCTACGATCCCGCCTTGCCCGTCCCGCCGAGCCCGGCCGATTACGGCGCGATGGTGCGCGCGGTCACCGCCGGGTGGGACGTGCGGCTGATCTTCGAGCCCGGGCGCGTGATCGTCGGCAATGCCGGCGTGCTGCTCGCGCGCGTGGTGCGCGTCAAGGACGGGGCGGAGCACCCCTTCGTCGTCCTGGATGCGGGCATGAACGATCTGCTGCGCCCGAGCCTGTACGATGCCTGGCACGGCATCCGCGCGGTAAAGCCGCGCGGGGCCCGCTTCGTCGCCAACATCGTCGGCCCGATCTGCGAGACCGGCGACACCTTCGCGCGCGCGCGCGAAATGGACGCGGTCGAGGAGGGCGATCTTATCGCCTTCCTAACCGCCGGCGCCTATGGCGCGACCATGGCGAGCACGTACAATTCGCGCGGGCTCACCCCCGAGGTGATCGTGCGCGGGGGCGCATGGGCGGTGGCGCGCGCGCGCCAGCCGATCGAGGCGCTGATCGCCGCCGACCACCTTCCCCCCTGGATCGAGGAGCGCAGATGACGTTCAAGCCGGTACGCAAGGCGGTGTTCCCGGTGGCGGGCTTCGGCACGCGCTTCCTGCCCGCCACCAAGTCGGTGCCCAAGGAGCTGCTGCCCGTGGTCGACCGGCCGCTGATCCAATATGCGGTCGACGAGGCGCTGGCCGCCGGGATCGAGCAGATGATCTTCGTCACCGGCCGCTCCAAGCACGCGATCGAGGATTATTTCGATCGCGCGTTCGAGGTCGAGGACGATCTGCACGGCAAGGCCAAGTTCGACCTGCTCGATGCGCTCGCCAAGACGCGGCTGGCGCCGGGCCAGGCGGCGTTCGTGCGCCAGCAGGAGATGGCGGGGCTCGGCCACGCGGTATGGTGCGCGCGCCATCTGGTGGGGGACGAGCCGTTCGCGGTGCTGCTCGCGGACGAATTGCTGTGGAACCCGGCCTATCCCGCGCTCAAGCAGATGTGCGACACCTATGAGCGGCACGGCGGCAACGTCGTGATGGCGATGGAGGTGCCCGAGCAGCACACCCACCGCTACGGCATCGTCAGCCCCGGCGCGATCGACGGCGCGGTCGCCGAGATCAAGGCGCTGGTCGAGAAGCCGCGCGCGGGCACCGCGCCGTCGCGGCTGGCGGTGGTGGGCCGCTACATCCTCCAGCCGCAGGTGATGGACATCCTCTCGGCGCGCGAGATCGGCGCGGGCGGCGAGATCCAGCTCACCGACGCGATGGCCAAGCTGATCGGCACGCAGCCGTTCCACGCGCAGGTGTTCGACGGCGCGCGCCACGATTGCGGCGACAAAGCGGGCTTCATCCAGGCCAACATCGCGCTCGCGCTGGAACGCGACGACCTCAAGGGGCCGATCCGCGAGTTCATCGCGGGACTCTGAGTCCAGATGATCCCGTCATTCCCAGACCGTTCGTGTCGAGCGAAGTCGAGACACGTTGCGTGTGCGGCACGTCCCTCGACGTCGCTCGGGACGAACGGTGTCCTTGGTTCCAACCGGCGGAACAGGTCCTGTAGCCAAAGATGCTGAGCCTCCCCATCTTCATGCGGCTGGAAGGGCGGCCCGTGATGCTGCTGGGCGAGGGCTATGCGGCCGATGCCAAGGCGCGGCTGCTCGCGCGCGCGGGCGCGGTGATCGTGGGCGAGGAGGCCGGGGCCGCGCTGGCGGTGGTCGCGATCCTCGAGCCCGCAGCGGCCGAGCGCGCGGCGGCGCGGCTCAAGGCGCGCGGGCTGCTGGTCAACGTGGTCGACCGGCTCGATCTGTGCGACTTCACGCTGCCCGCGATCGTCGAGCGCGGGCCGGTGGTGGTGGCGATCGGCACCGGCGGGGTCTCGGCGGGGCTGGCGGCGGCGCTGCGCCAGCGGCTGGAGACGCTCTTGCCCCAAGGGCTCGGGCACGTCGCGCAGGCGCTGCACGATGCGCGCGGCTGGTTGCGCGCGCGTTTCCCCGAGCTGGACGATCGCCGCCGCGCGATCGCCGGGCTGCTCGCGCCCGGCGGCGCGCTCGATCCGCTGGCGGACCATCACGACCCCGCCGCGACGATCCGCGACGCGCGCGCGGCGACCGACCGGATCGAACGCGTGGCGATCACCTCCCCCGATCCGGACGAGCTGACGCTGCGCGCCGCGCGCCTGCTCGGCATGGCGGATCGGCTGTATCATGCGGGCGACATGCCCGCCGCCGTGCTCGATCGCGCGCGCGCCGACGCGGTGAGGATCGTTGGCGCGCCGCCTGCCTCGCTCGCGCCGGGACTGTCGCTGGAGCTGGTCTGGATGGCGCGGTGAACCGCTTCGCGATCGAACTCATGGCCGACGGCAAGGGCCATGCGGTCGACCCGATCGCGGCATGCGCGCAGCGCGCCACGCCCGCGCGCTTCGTGTGGATCCACCTTGACGGGCGCGAGCAGGAAACGCTCGACTGGCTCAAGCAGCATGGCGGGCTGCCCACGACCGTGGTCTACGCGCTCACCGCCACCGAGACGCGCCCGCGCAGCGACGCGATCGGCGAAGGCGCGCTGATCAATCTGCGCGGCCCGGCCGAGGGCGAGGCCGCGGACGACCGGCTGGTCTCGATCCGCGCCTGGGTCGAGCAGGGACGCGCGGTCTCGGTCGCGTTCCGCGCGCTCGCCGGACTCGACGAGCTCAAGGCCAGGATGGAGGCGGGCACGATCGCCGACCCGGGCGACCTCATCTCGCAGCTCGCGGTCGAGATCACGCGGCGGCTCGATCCGATCATCAGCGATCTCGGCGATCTGGTCGACGATTGCGAGGCGGCGCTCGACGCGAATCGCGCGTTCGAGACGCGCCGCCGCATCGCCGCCGCGCGCTCGGACGCGATCGCCTATCGCCGCTTCGTCGCCCCGCAGCGCGCGGCGCTCACCCGCCTGGCCGAACTCGACGCGGCATGGCTGGAGGAGGACGACCGCCTCCACCTGCGCGAGGCGGCTGATCGCTTCGCGCGCATGACCGAGGAGCTGGAGGCGGTGCGCGAGCGCTCGGCGCTGATCCACGAGCAGCTCACCGACCTGCGCTCCGAGCAGATCGAGAACCGCGCGCTCCAGCTTTCGGTGGTGGCGCTGATCTTCCTGCCGCTGACCTTCGTCACCGGGCTGCTCGGCATGAACGTCGACGGCATTCCGTTCGCGCACGCGCCATGGGCGTTCGCCGCGGTATGCGCGACGTGCGTCGTCGTCGCCGCCGCGATCACCGGCTGGTTCGCCTTCGCCCGCTGGTTCAAGGGGTAGGCGCTACCCGATCAGCATGCCCGCCAGCGCCGCGGACATCAGGTTGGCGAGGCTGCCCGCGAGCAGCGCCTTCAGCCCCAGCCGCGCGATCACCGGGCGCTGGTTGGGGGCGAGGCCGCCGGTGACCGCCATCTGGATCGCGATCGAGCTGAAATTGGCGAAGCCGCACAGCGCGAACGTCACCACCGCCTGCGCGTGCGGATCGAGTGCGGGGCCGAGCTTGCCGAGATGGATGTAGGCGACGAACTCGTTGAGCACGATCTTCTCGCCGAACAGCCCCCCCGCGATTCCCGCCTGCGCCCACGGCACGCTCAGCAGGTACATCACCGGCGCGAACACGAGGCCGAGCAGGCTCTGGAAGCTGAGGTTCGCGACGCCGAACCAGTGGCCGATGCCCGCGAGGATGCCGTTCGCCAGCGCCACCAGCCCGACGAACGCGAACACCATCGCGCCGACCATCACCGCCAGCCTGACGCCGAGCTGCGCGCCCTGCGCGGCGGCCATGATGACGTTGGCGGGGCGCTCGTCCGCGTCGGCGTGGCTGGTGTCGACCATCTCGCTGATCGGCAGGTCGAGGTGCGCCGGATCGTCGGGCATGATCGTCTTGGCCATCAGGATCGCGCCCGGCGCCGACATGAAGCTTGCCGCCAGCAGATATTCGATGCGGATCCCCATCGACGCATAGGCCGCCAGGATCGTGCCGGCGACGCCCGCCATGCCGCTGGTCATCACCTGGAAGAGCTGCGCCGGCCGCAGCGCCGCGAGATACGGCCGGATCACCAGCGGCGATTCGGACTGGCCGACGAACACGTTCGCCGCCGCGCAGAGCGATTCCACCTTGCTGATGCCGACCACCGCCTCGATCGCGCCGCCGAACCAGCGCACGATGCG